>JAKAZX010000489.1 GCA_021826485.1 Pseudomonadota bacterium
CGGTCGGCGCGCAGCGGGTTGGCGCTGCGGGCGCTGGCGCAGAACCGGGATGCGGCGGCGGCCAGCGGCATCGACGTGCGGCGGGCGGAGCGGCTGACCTTCGCGCTGGCGGTCGGGCTGGCGGCGGCGGCCGGTTCGCTGGTCAGCCTGATCGGCACGACGACGCCGCAGGTCGGGCGGGACTGGGTGCTGGACGGCTTCGTCGTGGTGGTGATCGGCGGCCTGGGCAGCGTCGGCGGCGCGCTCGCCGCCGCCTTCGCGATCGGCGTGGTGCAGAGTTTCTGCGGCTACGCGCTGGATGATTCCTGGGCGCATATCATCGTCTATCTGCTGCTGTATGCGACGCTGCTGCTGCGGCCGCAGGGCTTGCTGGGGCAGAAGGGCGCGGCATGAGCGGGCGGGCGCTGCGCACCGTGCTGCCCGGGCTGCTGCTGATCGCGGCGCTGGCGCTGCTGGCCGCGAGCCTGCCGGCGTTCGGTGCGTCGCGCTATGCGCAGACGCTGGTCTACTACCTCGCCTATGACATCGTGCTCGGCCAGTCCTGGAACCTGATGTCCGGGATGACCGGCTACGTATCCTTCGCGCATGGCGCGCTGGCCGGGCTTGGCGCCTATGCGACGGTGATCGCGATGAACGCGGGCTGGCCGGTGCCGGCGGCGCTGGCCGGCGGCTGCCTCGCGTCGGTTGCCGGGTCGTTCGTGGTCGGCGCCAGCAGCCTGCGCCTGCGCGGCGTCGCGTTCACCTTCGCCACCCTGTTCTTCCAGCAGCTCGCCCTGCTGATCCTGCGCAAGCTGCCGCTGTCCGGCGGGCCGGGCGGGCTGGCGTTGCAGGACATCCTGCCGCTGGCGCTGCCGCAGATCCTGATGGTGGCGCTGGCCGCGCTCGCCACCGCCGGCGTGCTGATCCTGCGGCGCTCGCGGCTCGGCATCCGCCTGCTGGCGATCCGCGAGGACGAGGATGCGGCGGCTGCGCTCGGCATCGGGGTCACGCGGCTCAAGCTCGGCGTGTTCTGCGCCAGTGCTGCCATCGCCGGCGCAGCCGGGGCGGCGCACGGGCTGTTCACCGCCTCCCTCTACCCCGACGACGTGTTCTCGGTGGACGTGTCGCTGACCGCGCTGGCGGTGCCGATGATCGGCGGCATGGCGACCGCCGGCGGCCCGGTGGCGGGTGCGGCGCTGCTGGTCGGGATCGGCGAGCTGTTGCAGATTTTCGCACCCAGCCTGCACCTTGTCGTGATCGGCGCGCTGCTGCTGGCGGTGGTGCTGTTTATGCCGCGCGGCCTCCTGCCGTTCCTGGCCGCACCGCTGCGCCGGCTGTCCGCCGCGCCGCAGCCGGCGGCCGAGCGGGGCACCGCGCCATGACGCTGCTCGACCTGCGCGACGTGACCAAGCGGTTCGGCGGCCTCCAGGCGGTCGGCGGCGTCAGCCTCGGCGTGGTGCAGGGCGAGGTGCTCGGCCTGTTCGGCCCCAACGGCGCCGGCAAGACCACGCTGTTCAACCTGATCGCCGGCAGCTTCCCGCCCGATGCCGGCAGCATCCGCTTCGCCGGGCAGGACGTGACGCGGCTGCCCGCGTGGCGGCGCGCCCGGCTCGGCCTCGCCCGCACCTTCCAGGTGACGCGCCCGTTCCGCGACCTGACGGCGCGGGAGAACGTGCTGGCCGCGGTGCCGCGCCGCGGCAGCACGACGCCGGCCGCGCCGGCCGCCCGGCTGCTGGCCGAGGTCGGGCTGGACGGCCGCGCCGACGACCGCGCGGGGGACCTGACGCTCGGCATGCTGAAGCGGCTGGAAGTGGCCCGCGCCCTGGCGACCGACCCGCTGCTGCTGCTGCTGGATGAGCCGCTCGCCGGGCTTACCGGGCGAGAGGCGGCGGACCTGCTGGCGCTCGTCGTCCGGCTGAAATCCCGGCTCGGCATCGTGATCGTCGAGCACAATGTCCGCCAGTGCCTGCCGGTATGCGACCGGGCGGTGGTGATGGAGGGCGGCGTGGTGATCGCCTCCGGCCTGCCCGACGCGATCCGCACCGATCCGCGCGTGATCCGCGCCTATCTGGGGCAGGAGGCGGCGGAATGATGCTGCGCGTCGAGACGCTGGAGGTCCGCTACGGCCGCGCGGTGGCGGTCGCGGGCGCGTCGCTCGCGGTGCCGGCGGGCGGCTGGGTGGCGCTGGTCGGGCCGAACGGGGCGGGCAAGACCTCCCTGCTGCGGGCAGTCATGGGGCTGGCGCGGCATCGCGGCCGCATCTGGTTCGACGGCGCCGACATCGGCGCGCTGCCGGCGTGGGAGCGGCAGCGGCGCGGCATCGGCTACGTGCCCGAGGGGCGGCAGTTGTTCGCCCAGATGACGGTCGAGGAAAACCTGCGGGTGGGCGGGCATGTCTGCCCCCCGCGCGATGTCGCCGCCGGGCTTGCCCGCGTCTATGCGATGTTCCCGCGGCTCGCCGAGCGGCGCGGCCAGACCGCGGGGACGCTCTCCGGCGGGGAGCAGCAGATGCTGGCGCTGGGCCGCGCCCTGATGCCGGCGCCGCGGCTGCTGCTGATCGACGAGATTTCCTGGGGCCTGATGCCGATCCTGGTGGCGCGCGTGTTCGCCCATCTGGCGGAACTGCACGCTGCCGGCCTGACCATCCTGCAGGCCGAGCAGAACACCCACGAGGTGCTGCGGCACGCCGGGCAGGCGATGGTGATGGCCGGCGGGCGAATCGAGATCGAAGGACCGGCGGGCGAGATCGCGCGCGACCGGCGGGTGGTCGAGACCTATGTCGGCTGACACGGAGGGGCTGCGCATGGCACAACTGCCAACACCGGAGCTGGAGGAAATCCGCGCAG
>JAKAZX010000490.1 GCA_021826485.1 Pseudomonadota bacterium
CACCATGCCGTTGATCGAGGACGATCCGCCCAGCACCTTGCCGCGCGGCGTGTGCAGCCGCCGGCCGCCCAGATGCGGCTCCGGCTCCGTCTCGAACGACCAGTCGTATTTCGGCATGTTCATCGGAATCGACAGCGCCGCCGGCATCTGGATCAGCAGCGACCGGTCGGAGCCGCCGAATTCCAGCAGCAGCACGCGCTGCCGCGCATCCGCGCTCAGCCGGTTCGCCAGCACGCAGCCGGCCGAGCCGGCGCCGACGATGATGAAGTCGTACTGTTCGGGATCGCGCACCGCTTGCATCCTTCAATACGGCGCGTCGATGTCCTGCATCGCCACATATACGCTCTTGATCTGCGTGTAGTGCTCGATCGCCGCGCGGGAATTCTCCCGCCCCAGGCCGGACAGCTTGACGCCGCCGAACGGCAGTTCGACCGGTGTCACGTTGTAATGGTTGATCCAGCAGGTGCCCGCCTGCAACTGCGCCACCACGCGGTGCGCGCGGGCGAGATCGCGGGTGAACACCGCCGCCGACAGGCCGTACTCGGTCGCGTTGGCGCGGGCGATCACCTCCGCCTCCGTCTCGAAATCCAGCACTGCCATGACCGGGCCGAAAATCTCCTCCCGCACCAGCGCCATGTCGTCGCGGCAGAGGTCGAACACCGCCGGCGCGACGAAGCTGCCGCCGGGCGGCACGCAAGCGGTCACCTGCATCCCGCCGCACAGCAGCCGCGCGCCGGCGGCGCGCCCCTGCGCGACGTAGCCCAGCACCTTCTGCATATGCTCGGGCGTGATCAGCGCGCCGATCTGCGTCGCCGGGTCCAGCGGATCGCCGATGCGCAGCTTCGCGACGCGCGCCAGCAGCTTTTCCAGGAACGCGTCCTTGATCCGCCGGTGTACGAACACCCGCGTACCGTTCGAGCAGACTTCGCCGGCCGAGTAGAAATTGCCCAGCAGCGCGCCGGATACCGCGTTGTCCAGCGCGGCGTCCTCGAACACGATCAGCGGCGACTTGCCGCCGAGTTCCAGCGTCACGTGTTTCAGCGTCTGCGCCGCATCCGCCATCACCGCCCGCCCGGTGCCGACCTCGCCGGTCAGCGATATCTTGCGGATCAGCGGATGGCGGGTCAGCAGCTTCCCGGTTTCGGCATCGCCGTGTACGACGTTGAACAGCCCGTCCGGCAATCCGGCCTCGGCATAGATCGCGGCCAGCCGCATCGCGGTCAGCGGGGTCAGCTCGGCCGGCTTGAAGATCATCGCGTTGCCGCAGGCGAGCGCGGGCGCGGACTTCCAGCAGGCGATCTGCAACGGATAGTTCCACGCGCCGATGCCCGCGACCACGCCCAGCGGCTCCCGCCTTGTGTAGCCGAAGGCGGCGGGGCCGAGATCGACATGCTCCCCGGTGATCCCGGCCGCCATGCCGGCGAAATACTCCAGGCACTCGGCGCCGGACATCGCATCCACCGCC
This sequence comes from Pseudomonadota bacterium, assembly GCA_021826485.1. GTDB lineage: Bacteria > Pseudomonadota > Alphaproteobacteria > Acetobacterales > Acetobacteraceae > JAFKFJ01. The sequence continues at coordinate 1,466 of JAKAZX010000490.1, forward strand.
AGCGTTTCCTGGATCGGCTTGCCGGTGTCGCGGCTTTCCAGGTCCGCAAGCTCGGCGTTGCGGGCGCGCAGCAGATCGGCGGCGCGGCGCAGGATGCGGCCGCGCTCCGCCCCGGTCATCGCCGCCCAGCGCGGCTGCGCCCGCGCCGCGGCGGCAACGGCGGTATCCACCTCGGCCGCGCCGGCGCGCGTCACCTCCGCCAGCACCGCGCCGGTCGCCGGGTTGCGCGTCACGAATACCGCGCCGCCACCGGCCTCCCGCCCGTCAATCCAGTTGTGCAGGCGCGGCACGGCGGCGGTAACGGATGGGGGCGGCGGCATGGCGGCATCCTCCCGCAGGGTGCGGTCCACGAGCGCAGTGACGGTGGCGCGGGCGGCGGCGCTGTCCGCCTCCCGCCAGTCGGACAGGGCGGCGCGCAGCCACACCCCGTCGATCAGCGCGGCGAGGGTCGCGGCGAATTGCCGTGCCTCCGCTGCCGGCAGGGCCGGGCGCAGCGCATGGCGCAGATTGCTCAGCATCCGCCGCTGATAGACCGCCTGCACCCGCCGCAGCGCCGGGGCGTGCGCCACCATGCCCCAGAACGCCAGCCAGGCGGCGCCGACGCGCGGGGTGAACGCCTCCGGCGCCAGCGCCGCGTCGATCACCGCCTGCACGCGGGCGCGCGGCGTGCGGGCGGCGCCGAGGCGGGCCGCCACCGTGGCGGACAGCCGCGCCGCCAGCGAGCGGAACGCGGCGGCCAGCAGCTTGTCCTTGTCGCCGAAATGATGCACCAGCAGGGCCGGCGAAATCTCCGCGCGTGCGGCGATGCGGGCGAAGGTGGTGGCGGCATGGCCATGCTCGGCCAGCGTGTCGAGCGTGGCCTCGATCAGGCGCTGGCGGCGGCTGTCCTGAGGCTGCGCATGGCCGAGGGTGGTCACGGCATCCGGCATTCCGCCTCCGAGATCAGCGGCTGAACGCTTACTTAGTCAGCCCTGGGAGTCAAGCGCTGGCGGCGATTTTGCTGAACGTGCGTTCAGTACACTTTCGGGTGCCCGTCTCAGGGGCACCGAGCGGAGCGGATCACGATGTCCCGACCCCTGTTTCACGCGCTGGCGGTGCTGGCGCTGCTGGCCGCATCGCCGGGCGCGGAGGCGGCCGACCCGGCGTCCTGCCGCGCGGTGCGGCTGGCCGATATCGGCTGGACCGACGTGGCGGCGACCACGGCGCTGACCGCGCTGATCCTGAAGGATCTCGGCTATCAGCCGAAGGTCAACGTACTGACGATCCCGGCCACCTTCCAGTCGATGAAGGACAAGGAGACGGACGCCTTCCTCGGCAACTGGATGCCGGCGATGGAAAGCATCCGCAAGC
>JAKAZX010000053.1 GCA_021826485.1 Pseudomonadota bacterium
GGGCAGTTCCTCGGGCTTCGGCCAGGGCAGTGGGATGTGACCCCATTCCCCGGCGATGCGGTGCGGGCCATCGACGATGCGGCCGTCCACCACGATGCCGCCGCCGCAGCCGGTGCCGACGATCACGCCGAACACGGTGCGATGCCCGACCCCCGCGCCGTCGGACGCCTCGCTGAGCGCGAAGCAGTTGGCGTCGTTGCTGACCCGCACCTCCCGCGCCAGCCGCGCACCCAGGTCGCGGTCCAGCGGGTGGCCGTTCAGCACCTGTGAATTGGCGTTCTTGACAAGGCCGGTGGCCGGGCTGATGACGCCGGGAATGCCGACGCCGACGCTGCCGCGCCCGCCCAGCGTCTGCTCCGCCTCCCGCACCAGATCGGTGATCGCCTGCACGGTGCCCGCGTAGTCCGGCGGCGTCGGCCGGCGCTGGCGGTGGCGGATCGCGCCGCCATCGCCCAGCGCGACGATCTCGATCTTGGTGCCGCCGAGGTCGATGCCGAGGCGGAAATCGTAGGATGCCTGGACGTTCGTGGTCACTGGACGGTCCCCGTGCGTTCCCGGCCAGTTTGCCGCCGCATCGGGGTTCGCTCAAGCCGCCGGATGCGCCGGCGCGGTCCATTGCGCGTCCCCCCGGCGGCGGCCAAACTCCGCCCGCATGAGCGAAGACACCGTCCTCGACGTGAAGGGCATGACCTGCCCGCTGCCGGTGCTGCGGGCGAACCGCGCGCTGCGCGGGCTGGCCGCCGGGGCGCGGCTGCGGGTGCTGGCCACCGACCGCGCCGCGGTCGCCGACTTCCAGGCGTTCTGTCGGGAGACCGGACACGCCCTGCTGGCCTGGAGCGAGGAGGCGGGGACGTTCAGTTTCCTGATCCGCCGGCGGGAGGGTCCATGACGGTCGCCCTGATCACCCACCCGGCCTGCCTGGACCACGATCCCGGCCCGTGGCACCCGGAATGCCCCGACCGTCTGCGCGCCGTCCTGCGGGCGCTGGAAGGGGAGGCGTTCAGCCCCCTGCTGCGGGAGGAAGCGCCGCGCGCCACCGCCGCCCAGCTCGCCCGCGCGCATTCCGAGCGGCATATCGACACCATCCTGGCCCTGGCCCCCGCGCCGGGGGAGAGCATCGCCCTCGATCCCGACACGGTGGTCAGCGCCGGCAGCACCGAAGCCGCCCTGCGCGCCGCGGGCGGCGCGGTGCATGGCGTGGATGCGGTGCAGGAGGGCTGGGCGCGCCGCGCCTTCGTCGCCGTGCGCCCGCCCGGCCACCATGCGGAGCGGGAGCGGGCGATGGGCTTCTGCCTGTTCTCCAACGCCGCCATCGCCGCCCGGCACGCGCAGGAGCAATGGGGCCTGCGGCGCGTCGCGGTGGTGGATTTCGACGTGCATCACGGCAACGGCACGCAGGACATCTTCTTCGACGATCCGGGCCTGTTCTACGCATCCTCCCACCAGTTCCCGTGCTATCCCGGCACCGGCAGCGTGACGGAGCACGGGGTCGCCGGGAACATCGTCAATGCCCCGCTGCCGCCCGGCGCCGGTGCTGCCGCCTTCCGCGCCGCCTGGGCGGACACGCTGCTGCGGGCGCTTGACCGGTTTGCTCCCGAACTTGTGATAATCTCCGCCGGATTTGACGCGCACAAGGCCGATCCGCTGGCGCAACTTCGCCTGGAGACTGCGGATTTCGGCTGGTTGACCGCCGAGCTTGCGGGGCTGGCAGACCGGCATTGCGGGGGCCATCTGGTTTCGTTGCTCGAAGGCGGCTACGACCTCGACGCGCTCGCCGAATCGGCGGCGCTGCATGTCCTAACCCTGTTGCAGACTTGACACAGGCCCCTGGCGAACCACTGTCCTCTCGCCCTCGTTGCGATCCGGCCCTGGACCGCGTGGTTACAAACTCCAGCGTGCGCAGGAGCATCCGATGCCCGTGACCAACCCCCCCATGCCCCCTGCTGCGCCCGACGTGACCACACTTTCCTTCGAGGATGCCCTGGCCGAGCTTGAACGCATCGTGCGTGGGCTGGAGGGTGGGCAGCAGCGGCTTGACGAGGCCATCGCGGCCTATGAGCGCGGCACCACGCTGCGCCGCCATTGCGAAGCGAAACTGGCCGAGGCAGAGGCGCGGGTGCAGGCGATCGTCGCCGGCGCCGACGGCACGCTCACGCTCGCCACGGCCGAATAAGGGCTCCGGCATGACCGCTCCGACCGCCTCCCCGCGCCCCAGGACGCCGCTGCTCGACCGCGTCACCTGGCCCACCGACCTGCGCAATTTCTCGGCCGAACAGCTTCGCCAGATCTCGGAGGAATTGCGCGCCGAGACCATCCATGCCGTCTCCGTCACCGGCGGCCATCTCGGTGCATCGCTGGGCGTGGTGGAACTGACCGTCGCGCTGCATGCGGTGTTCGAGACGCCGCGCGACCGGCTGATCTGGGACGTCGGCCATCAGGCCTATCCGCACAAGATTCTAACCGGCCGGCGCGACCGCATCCGCACGCTGCGCCAGGGCGGCGGATTGTCGGGCTTTACCCGCCGCGCCGAAAGCGAATTCGACCCGTTCGGTGCCGCGCATTCCTCCACCTCGATCTCCGCCGGCCTCGGCATGGCGGCGGCGCGCGACCTGAAGGGGGAGGAGCGGCACGTCGTCGCCGTGATCGGCGACGGGGCGATGAGCGCGGGCATGGCGTACGAAGCCATGAACAACGCCGGGGCGCTGCGGTCGCGCCTGATCGTCATTCTCAACGACAATGACATGTCGATCGCTCCGCCGGTCGGCGCGATGAGCGCGTATCTGTCGCGGCTGCTGTCGTCGCATAAATTCCTGTCGCTGCGCGATCTCGCCTCCCGCATGGCCAAGCGGTTCCCGCGCGCGCTGGAGCGCACCGCGCGACGGGCCGACGAATTCGCCCGCGGCATGCTCACCGGCGGCACGCTGTTCGAGGAACTCGGCTTCTATTATCTCGGCCCGATCGACGGCCACAATCTCGACCATTTGCTGCCGGTGCTGCGCAACGTGCGCGAGGCGGAAGAGAGCGGGCCGATCCTGCTGCACGTGATCACGCAGAAGGGCAAGGGCTACGCCCCGGCGGAGGCGAGCGCGGACAAGCTGCACGCCGTCGGGCGGTTCAACGTCGATACCGGCGAGCAGGCGAAGGCGCCGCCCGGGCCGCCGACCTATACCCGCATCTTCGCCGACGCGCTGACCGCGGAGGCGGAGGCCGATCCAGCGATCGTCGCAATCACCGCGGCGATGCCGTCCGGCACCGGACTCGACCGGTTCGCCCGCCGCTTTCCCGCCCGCTGCTTCGATGTCGGCATTGCCGAGCAGCACGCCGTCACCTTCGCCGCCGGCATGGCGAGCGAGGGGCTGAAGCCGTTCTGCGCGATCTATTCGACCTTCCTGCAACGCGCCTATGACCAAGTGGTGCATGACGTGGCGATCCAGTCGCTGCCCGTGCGCTTCGCGATCGACCGCGCCGGGCTGGTCGGTGCCGACGGGGCGACGCATGCCGGCAGCTTCGACCTCACCTATCTCGGCTGCCTGCCCGGCATGGTGCTGATGGCGCCGAGCGACGAGGCGGAGCTGGTGCACATGGTCGCCACCGCGGCCGCCATCGACGACCGGCCCAGCGCGGTGCGCTACCCGCGCGGCGAGGGGCTGGGCGTCGCCGTGCCGGCGCGGGGGGATGTGCTGCCGCTCGGCCGCGGCCGCGTGCTGCGCGAAGGCGGAACGGTCGCGATCCTGGCGCTGGGTCCGCGACTCGGCGAAGCGCTGCGCGCCGCCGACGAACTCGGCGCGCGCGGCCTGCCGGCCACGGTTGCCGATGCGCGCTTCGCCAAGCCGCTCGACACGGCGCTGATCGAACAGCTCGCCCGGCACCACGAAGTGCTGGTGACGATCGAGGACGGTGCGCTCGGCGGCTTCGGCGCCGCGGTGCTGCATCATCTGGCGTGGCGTGGCCTGCTGGACGGGCGCCTGAAGGTGCGGCCGATGGTGCTGCCGGACCGTTTCATCGACCATGATTCGCCGGCGCGCCAGATCGCCACCGCCGGGCTGGATGCCGCGCATATCGTCGCGGCCGTGCTCGGCGCGCTGGGCCACGCGGACGCCGCCGCCATCGCCTGACCGCGATGGTGCGCCCGCGCGCGGACCTGCTGCTGGTCGAACGGGGCCTGTCGGAGACGCGCGCGCGGGCGCAGGCGCTGATCATGGCCGGCCGGGTGTTCGCCGACGGCCGGCGCATCGCCAAGGCGGGCGACACGGTGCGCGATGCGGCCAGCCTGGAGGTGCGCGGCCAGGATCATCCCTGGGTGTCGCGCGGCGGGCTCAAGCTGGCGCATGCGCTGGCACAGTTCGGCCTGTCGCCGGCCGGGCGGGTCTGCCTCGACATCGGCGCTTCGACCGGCGGGTTCACGGATGTGCTGCTGGCGCACGGCGCGCTGCGCGTGCATGCCGTCGATGTCGGGCACAACCAGCTCGACTGGAAGCTGCGCAGCGATCCGCGCGTGGTGGTGCATGAGCGGGTCAATGCGCGCCACTTGACGCGGGCGACGGTCGGCGAGGACGTGGCCGCACTGGTCTGCGATGCCAGCTTCATCGGCCTGGCAACCGTGCTGCCCGCGCCGCTGCTGCTGTGCGCGCCGGGGGCGTGGGCGGTGGCGCTGATCAAGCCGCAGTTCGAAGCCGGGCCGGAGGCGGTCGGCAAGGGTGGGGTGGTGCGCGACGCGGCGGTTCACGAGGCGGTCTGCGCGCGGGTCGCGTCCTGGTGGGCGGCGCTGCCCGGCTGGCAGGTGCGTGGCATCGTCGAAAGCCCGATCACCGGCCAGACCGGCAACCGCGAATTCCTGATTGCGGCCGACAAATCCGCTGACATTGCGGAAAGCGCGGCGGATCAGTCCTCCCGGTAGTCGGCGGCGAACCGCTCGAGCCGGTCCATCGCATCGTTCAGGTTCTCTGGGCTTTTGGCGTAGCAGATGCGTACCAGCCGTTCCGCGCCGCGGCCGAAGGCGGTGCCGGGCGCCATGCCCAGCCCGGCCTCCTGCACCGCGCGCAGGCAGAAGCGCAGCGTGTCCATCACGCCGTCCACCTCGAACATCGCATAGAAGGCGCCGGCGCTGGGGATGTTGCGCACCCGCGGCATGTCGCCGAGACGGGCGTTCACCACCTCCCGCCCGGTGCGGCAGCGATCGACGAAGAAGCGCACGAATTCCTCGCCCTGTTCCAGCGCCGCGATGCAGCCGGCCTGCAGGAATTCCAGCCCGCCCGAGGTGTTGAACTGGATCAGCTTCTCCACCGCATCCAGCGCGTATTCCGGATAGACCATCCAGCCGAGCCGCCAGCCGGTCATTGCCCAGGCCTTGGAGAAGCTGTTCACCACGAACAGCGGATCGTCCGGCCGCGCGATCTCCAGGAACGAGAAGGCGACCGGCCGGTCGTAGACGATGCGGTGGTACACCTCGTCGGACAGGATCGCGATGCCGCGCGCGCGGGCGAAGGCCAGCAGCCGCTCGGCCTCCTCGCGGCCGATCATCCAGCCGGTGGGATTGCCGGGGGAGGCGAGATAGATCACCCGCGTGCGCGCGTCGCACGCGGCGAACACGGCATCGAGGTCGAGCCGCCAGCCGTCATTGCCGCGGTCCAGCATCACTTCCCGCACCGCGGCGCCGTTGATCTGCATCGCCCGCATGATGTTCGGCCAGGACGGCGTGATCGCAACGACATTGTCGCCCGGCTGCACCGTCGCCTGCGCGACCAGCATCACCGCGTTCATGCCCGACAGCGTCAGCGCGATCCGCCGCTCCGGCAGCGTGATGCCCCAGAGCCGCGCGTGATAGTTGATCAGCGCGTCGCGCAGCGCCGGGATGCCGCGGTTGTAGGAATAGAACGTGCGCCCCTCGGCGAGGCCGCGACTGGCGGCGGCGCAGATGAACTCGGGCGTCGGCACGTCCGGCTCGCCGGCCCACATGGGGATCAGGCCGGGCAGGTTCAGGCCGGAGCGGAACACCTCCAAGATCGGGCTGTCCTCCAGCTCCTCGATCTGCTGCCGGACCACCCCCATCGTTGCCTCCCTTGCGCGTTCCCGGGCGATAGGGCGCGCCCCGGCGGCGGTCAACCGCCGTGCCGCCGAATTCGGCGGATGACGATACGTTTCCGTTGCAAACGGTTGGCAGGTCTGCTAGCAAAATAGCTGCGAAACCGGAGGTGCTTATGGCGTCGGGTCCAAGGATCGCGGTGCAGGAGGCCGACGCGGTCGAGCGGCAGTTGCTCGTGCGCTTCCTCGCCGCCCAGGGGTTCCGCGTGACCGGCGTGGCCGATGCCGCCGCTCTGCGTGCCGTGCTGACGGACCAGACCCCCGACCTCGTGGTGATGGGCGTCGCCTCGCCGCAGCAATCCGCCCTGTCGCTGGTGCGCGCGGTGCGGGCGCAATACCCGGCGATCGGCGTCCTGCTGATCTCGGCCGACGACGCGGCCGCGGCGGCGGTGCGTGGCCTGGACGCGGGGGCGGATGACGTGGTGCTGCGGCCGTTCGGCCCGCGCGAGCTGCTGGCCCGCATCCGCAGCGTGCTGCGCCGCCTGCCGCCTTGCGTGATGGCGCGCCGGGCGGACAGCCGGCCCGCCGCCGCCCTGCGCATGGCGGAATGACAGGCTACGCCCGTCCCGGCAGCGCCGCCAGCACTTCCCGCCGCAGCCGCGCCAGCACCGATCCCCGATGCGCCGCGTCATTGGCCGCCAGATAGGCGCGGGCCGCGCGCGGCAGCACCTGCCCCGGCGCGCCGGCGGCCAGCCGCCGTGACGCCGGGATGGCGCGCAGCGTCTGGCCCAGCACGCCGTTGCGCGCGCCCTTCACCAGATAGGCCGCGATCCGCGGTGCCAGCGCCATCCAGCTTTCGCCGGATTTGCGGCCGATATACAGCCGGTTGCGCACGAAATAGAACCAGCGTGTGCCGGACCAGGCGAAGCGCCGTTCCGGGCTGACCTTGTGGCGGATCACCAGATCGCCCTGATAGCGCACGCGCCAGCCGCGGGCGATCGCGCGCAGGCAGAAATCATACTCCTCCCAGCAGAAGAACAGCGCGTCGTCATAGCCGCCGGCATCATCCCAGGCGGCACGGCGGATGGCGTGGCCGGCGCCGACGAAGGTGACCGTGTCGAACCCGCCGCCGGCGCGCGGCAGCAGGCTCATCGGGTAGCCCCAGGACGACAGGTCGTCCCGCCCGTCCGCGAACACCAGGATGCGGAAGGCGAGCGCGGCGAGGTCCGGGGCAGTGTCGAGCGCCGCGACCGCGCGGGCGAGCGTATCGGCGTCGGCGAATTCCGCGTCATTGTCGAGCGCCACCACGATGCGCCCGCGGCCGAGCGCGGTGCCGCGGTTGCGGCCGCCGGCCACGCCGTAGTTGCGGTCCAGCCGCACCAGCGTCGCATCGGCGCGGCCGGCCACGGCGGCGGCGAGCAGCGCGAGATTGTCCGGCTGCGACCCCTGGTCGATCACCAGCACGTGCCGCGCCACGCCGCGCTGTGCCAGCGCCGACTGGATGGCGGCCACCGTCTCCTCCGCCCGGTCGAGGGCGAGGATGATCACGTCGGCGTCATAATCGGCCGCGGGCGGGCCGGCGGCGCCGCTGATATGCTGCATGCGGATCCCCTTGCGCGCGCACCACGCAACGTCAATGCGCCCCGGCGGTTCCGCCTTCACGTTGCCGTCAGCCCTGCGCCGTCGCTGCCGCGCCGCCCTAGATTGGCCGGATGCACGTCACGATCGTCATGCCGGCCTACAACGTCGCCGGGTTCATCGGGGTCGCCGTCGAATCCGTGCTGGCGCAGACCCATCGGGACTGGACACTGATCATCATCGACGATGGATCGAGCGACGGCACCGCCGCCGTCGCCGCCGGCTTCCGCGATCCGCGCATCCGCCTGCTGCGGCAGTCCAATTCGGGCGTGTCGGCGGCACGCAACCGCGGCATCGGCATGCTAGACGGGGCGGCGGTGATGTTCCTTGATGCCGATGACTGGCTTGCCCCGGACGCGCTCGACCGGCTGCTCGGCACGCTGGCCGCTGCGCCGGAGGCCATTGCCGCGTACGGGGCGCATTGCTTCGTTACCGAGGACGGGCGGGTGCGGGTGGCCAGCAAGACCGGCCCGTTCCCCGAGGGCGACATCCTGGAGCGGCTGCTGGTGCAGAACCAGTTCGCCAATGGCGGCCACATGCTGATCCGCACCGCCGCGGTGCATCGCGCGGTCGGCTTCCGCGGCGACCTGACCTATGGAGAGGACTGGGAGTTCTGGTGCCGGGTTGCCACGCAGGGCCGGTTTGCCGCCGTCGCCGGCCCGGCGCCGCTGCTGTTCGTGCGCCAGCGCGGCGGCAGCGCGATGCTCCGCTGCGCCCGCGACCCGCGCGCCTTCGGCCCGTGCATGGAGGCGATCTTCAAGGACCCTGCCTTGCGCGCCCGGCTCGGCGCGCCGCGGCTGGCCGCCCTGCGGCGGCAGGCGGAGGCGGAGAATTGCTGGATTGTCGGCCGCGAACTGATCCGGCATGGTCGCAGGGCGGAGGGGCTGGCCTGGCTGCGCCGCTCCGTGCTGCGCCGTCCCAGCGGCCGGCGCGCCCTGCTGTTCGCCGCCGCCCTGCTGCTGCCGCTGCTGCCCATGAAGCTTCGCGGTCCGTTCCGCCGCTACCGGACGGGATTGACGCCGGCGCTCAAGCCAATTAATTAAAGCAAGCTTCTTGAATAAATCGGCGGCAGCAAGCCGCCGCAAGGAAACGTCCGTCGATGCCGCTCCTTGACGACAGCCAGGGGACGAGCGGGCTGGTACGCCACGACAGCCAGCGCCGCCTGCTGCAACGTCTGCGCCGCCGGGGCGAGGCGTCGCGGGCGGATCTTGCGCGGGATGCCGGCCTGACCCACACCGCCGTCGGCCAGATCGTCAAACAACTGGAAAGCGCCGGCCTCGTGCGCACGCTGGGGCGGAAGGTGCAGGGGCAGCGCGGCCAGCCGGCGACGCTGCTGGCGCTCGATCCGCGCGGCGCCTACGCGATCGGCGTCCGGCTCGATCGCGGCCGGATCGAAACCGCGCTCGCCGACCTGACCGGCTCGGTGCTCGCCCGGCGCAGCCATGACCGTGCGCTGCCGCCGCCCGCCGAGGCGCTGGACCTGGTGCGCGCCGATGTGGAGGCGTTCGTCCAGCAGGTGCCGGCGGCCCGCCGCCGGCGCATCGCCGGCATCGGCATCGCCCGGCCGTTCAACCTGGGCAGTTGGCTTGCGGAGCTGGAACTGCCCCGCGCCACCTTCGCCGCCTGGGACGGCTTCGCCTTCGCCGCGGCGCTGGAGCGGGCCTGCGGCCTGCCGGTGGTCGAGGAGAATGACGGCACCGCCGCCGCGATCGCCGAGCTGTTCCACGGGCACGGCCGCGGCCATGACGATTTCCTCTATGTGTTCATCGGCCCGGCGACCGGCGGCGGGCTGGTGCTGGACGGCCAGGTGGTGCGCGGCAGCAGCGGCAATGCCGCCGATCTCGGCGTGATCCCGGTGCAGGCCTCGGCCCTTGCCGGCGCCCGCACCGGCGCCGGGGAGCGCGATATCCTGCTCGGCCGCGCCTCCGTCGCCGCCTTGCTGCGCCATCTGCGCAAGTCCGGGGAGACGGCGGCGAGCATCGCGGCGCCCGAGGTGACGCCCGCGGTCGGCGCATGGCTGCGCGACTGCGCCGAAGCGCTGGTGGTGCCGCTGCTGACCGCGCGCGCCCTGCTGGACCTGCCGCTGGCCGTGATCGACAGCGACCTGCCGGCCGGCATGGTGGACGCCCTGCTCGGCCGGCTCGCCCCGCTGCTTGCGTCCTCGGTCGCCGAGGCGCGTACGCCGCCCCGCCTGCTGCGCGGCAGCTTCGGCGCGGCCGCGGGCGCGCTCGGCGCCGCCACACTACCGCTGTTCCTGCATTTCGGTCCCGGCGCCGGCAAGCCCGGGGCCGGTCCGCGTGACACCAGCCGCCAGGGAGGTGCCTATGCCCACGTCGCCTGAGCCGCAGCCCATCCTGCAGATGCGCAACGTGTCCAAGACGTTCCCCGGCGTGAAGGCGCTGCAGAACGTGCAGCTCACCGTCTATCCGGGCGAGGTGCATGCGCTGATGGGCGAAAACGGCGCCGGCAAATCGACGCTGATGAAGATTCTCTCCGGCGCCTATTTCCCCGATCCTGGTGCAGAGGTCAGCATCGACGGCAAGCCGGTGCATATCGACGGGCCGCTGTCCGCCAAGGCGCACGGCATCGCCATCATCTATCAGGAACTCGCCCTGTCGCCGAATCTGACGGTGGCGGAGAACATCTATCTCGGCCGCGAGGCGCATCGCGGCCCGGCGATCGACCGCGCCGGCATGTTCGCCGGCTGCGACGAGATCCTGACCAATCTCGGCGCCACCTTCGGCCCGCGCACGCTGGTCGGCGACCTGTCGATCGCCGAGCAGCAGATGGTGGAAGTGGCGCGCGCGATCCACGCCCATTCGCGCATCCTGGTGATGGACGAACCGACCACGGCGCTGTCGAGCCGCGAGACGCGCCGCCTGTTCGACCTGATCCTGCGCCTGAAGGCCGAGGGGCTCGCCATCATCTACATCTCGCACCGCATGGCCGAGGTGTACGAACTGGCCGAGCGCGTTTCCGTGCTGCGCGACGGCGGCTATGTCGGCACGCTGAGCCGGCAGGAGATCAAGCCGGAAAGCATTGTGCGCATGATGGTCGGGCGCGATCTGTCCTCCTTCTACAAGAAGGAGCATCGCGGCGGCTCGACCGGCAAGCCGGTACTCCAGGTGAGCGATCTTGCCGATGGCAAGCGCGTCAGGCGCGGCAGCTTCACGCTGCATGCGGGCGAGGTGCTGGGACTCGCGGGGCTGGTGGGCGCCGGGCGCACCGAACTCGCGCGGCTGATCTACGGCGCGGAGCCGCGCACCGGCGGCACGATCACGCTGACAGGCAAGGAGGTCAGCTTCGACAGTCCCGGTGCCGCGATCGCCGGCGGCGTCGTCTACCTGACGGAAGATCGCAAGGCGCAGGGCCTGTTCCTCGATATGACCGTGGGCGACAACATCAACCTCGGCGTGATCGGGCGGGATGCGAAGTTCGGCGGCTGGCTTGACCTGGCGCGTGCCCGCAGCCGCTCGCTGGCGGCGATCAAGGCGCTGACCATCCGGGTGCCGGGGCCGGAGATCAATGTCGGCGCGCTGTCGGGCGGCAACCAGCAGAAGGTGCTGCTGTCGCGGCTGCTGGAAACCCAGCCCAAGGTGCTGATCCTGGATGAACCGACCCGCGGCGTCGATATCGGCGCCAAGTCGGAAATCTACCGCATCATCGACGAACTGGCCCAGGGCGGCGCGGCGGTGCTGGTGATCAGTTCGGAACTGCCGGAAGTGGTCGGCATCGCCGACCGGGTGGTGGTGATGCGCGAGGGCGAAACGGTGGGCGAGGTCGGCGGCGCCACCGGAGTTGCGATTACCGAGGAAAACATCATGGCGCTGGCGACCGGCGTCCAGCTCGACAAGGTGGCAGCATGAGCGACAGTCTCAGCACGACCAAGCAGGCTGGCCCGACCGGCCAGCGCGCCCGCCGGGCGCAGTGGCGCGCCTTCGTCCGGTCGATCGGCATGTTGCCGGTGCTGATCATTCTCGGTGCCCTGGTGCAGGGCCTCGACATCTACCTGACCGGGGAAGGGCGGTTCCTCACCTGGCAGAACCTGTCGATCGTCGCGCAACAGGCGTCGGTGAACGCGGTGCTGGGCGCCGGCATGACCTTCGTCATCCTGACCGGCGGCATCGACCTTTCGGTCGGCTCGATCCTCGCGGCGGCGGCGATGATCGGACTGATCGTGTCGAAATCGCTCGGCGATCTCGGCATCGTCGCCGCGCTGGTGATGGGGCTGCTGATCGGGCTGGGTAACGGCGTGCTGATCGCGTTCCTGCGGCTGCCGCCGTTCATCGTCACCCTGGGTTCGCTGACCGCGGTGCGCGGCTTCGCCCGCCTGCTCGGCAACGACACCACCGTGTTCAACCCCGACCTGCCGTTCGCCTTCATCGGCAACGGATCGCTGCATCTCGGCGGGTTCGTCTCGGTCTCCTGGCTGATCGTCATTGCCTTCCTGGTGATCCTGGGATCGTGGATGATCCTGCGGCGCACCGTGCTCGGCGTGCACATCTATGCGGTGGGCGGCAATGAAAGTGCCGCGCGGCTGTCCGGCATCAAGGTGTGGGCTGTGCTGCTGTTCGTGTACGGCGCCTCCGGCCTGCTCGCCGGGCTGGGCGGGGTGATGCAGGCGGCGCGGCTGTATGCCGCCAACGGATTGCAGCTCGGCCAGTCGTATGAGCTGGACGCGATCGCCGCGGTGATCCTGGGCGGCACCAGCTTCGTCGGCGGCATCGGCAGCATCTGGGGCACGCTGATCGGCGCGCTGATCATCGCGGTGCTGACCAACGGCCTGATCCTGCTCGGCGTCACCGATGTCTGGCAGTACATCATCAAGGGTGCGGTCATCATCGGCGCGGTCGCGCTGGACCGCTACCGCCTGCGCGGCTCGGCGCGCACCTGAGCGCCCGCGCCATCGTACTGCGCGTCCGCCCATCCTGGGCGGGCGGGCGCGCAGCGTTCAACCACGCACCAGGGGGATGGAAAAACATGCTGAAGAAGGTCCTGCTCGCCGGCGTCGTGCTGGCGTTCGGCGCCCACGTGGCGGCGGCGAAGGAGCTGAAGTCGATCGGTATTTCGCTCGGCTCGATGGGCAACCCGTTCTTCGTCGCGCTGTCGAAGGGCGCCGAGTTCGAGGCGAAGAAGATCAACCCGAACGTGAAGATCACCACGGTCGGCTACGACTACGACCTCGGCAAGCAGAACACCCAGATCGACAACTTCATCGCCGCCGGCGTCGATCTGATCCTGCTGAACCCGGGCGACCCGAACGCGATCGAGCCGGCGATCAAGCGCGCGCAGGCGGCCGGCATCATCGTCGTGTCCGTCGATACGCACGCCAAGGGCGCCAACGCGACCGTGGAGACCAACAACATCCAGGCCGGCACCATCGCCTGCGACTATCTGATCGAGAAGATGGGCGGCAAGGGCGACATGATCATCGTCAACGGCCCGCAAGTGTCCTCGGTGATCGAGCGCGTGCAGGGCTGCAAGGCGGTGATCGCCAAGCATCCCGGCGTGAAGCTGCTGTCGTCCGACCAGGACGCCAAGGGATCGCGTGACGGCGGTCTCGCGGTCATGCAGTCGCTGCTGACGCGCTTCCAGAAGGTCGATGGCGTGTTCGCGATCAACGACCCGACGGCGATCGGCGCCGAACTGGCCGCGAAGCAGATCAACCGCACCAGCTTCCCGATCACCGCGGTCGATGGCGCGCCGGATGCGGAAACCGCGCTCAAGGACCCGAACTCCAAGCAGTTCGTCGCCTCGGCCAGCCAGGACCCGTTCCTGATGGCGCGGCTGGCGGTGCAGGAAGGTGAGAAGCTGCTGAAGGGCGAGAAGCTGGCCAAGGACGTCATGCTGATGGACAGCAAGCTGGTGACGCGCGACAACGTGAACGACTACAAGGGCTGGACGTCGCACTGACCGGCCGGGCTTCCGGCTGCACCGCTTCGCGTGTAGGCTGCGGCGGTTCAGAACACCGGCTTGCAAAAGGGGGGAAGGCGCCGGCCGCGTGGCCGGCGCCCGACCTCTGTTGAGAGGAGAGAGTGATGGTTGCCCGCGTCATCGCCGTCGAGCCGTTCGACCTCGTCGTGTTCGGGGCAACCGGCGACCTTTCGGCTCGCAAGCTGATCCCCGCCCTGTATCATCGCGACGAAGCGGGGCAGATGCCGGCCGAGGTGCGCATCATCGGCGCTTCGCGGCGGCATCTCTCGGGTAATGAATTCCGCGAACTCGCCCGCGGCTGGCTGGAGGAGCATGTCCGGCCGGAAGACCGCGGCGACGGCAAGGTTGCCCGCTTCCTCGGCCGCCTCAGCTACGTCGCGGTGCAGGCGGACGGGGAGGAAGGGTGGAACGACCTCGCCACCATGCTGGCGGAGGCGCCGGAGCGCACCCGCGTGTTCTATCTGGCGACCGGCCCGGACCTGTTCGGCCCGATCTGCGCCAATATCGGCCGCCACGGCGTGGCCAGCGAGAATGCGCGCGTGGTGGTGGAAAAGCCGATCGGCAAGAGCCTGGAATCGGCAACCCAGGTGAACGACGCGATCGGCGCGGTGTTCCCGGAGGA
>JAKAZX010000491.1 GCA_021826485.1 Pseudomonadota bacterium
CGATGGCCATGCCGACCGGCTGGACATGGCGCGTCGGCAAGGGGCCGAGGTGGTGAATTTCGAGCGGGAGGACCCGGTGCAAACCATCCTGTCGCTGACTGGCGGCATCGGGGTCGATCGCGCGATCGATGCGGTCGGCGTGGATGCGCAGCACGCCCATCACGGCCCGGCATCGCAGCAGGCACAGGACAAGGCGGAGCAGTTCGCCGAGGAGGTGCGGCAGGTCGCACCGGACGCCAACCCGAAGGGCGGCCAGTGGCAACCGGGCGATGCGCCGAGCCAGGCGATCGCGTGGGCGGTGGAGGCGCTGGCGAAGGCCGGGACGCTATCGGTCATCGGCGTTTACCCGCCGGCGGCCACGATGTTTCCGCTCGGCATGGCCATGAATAAAAATCTGTCACTGAATCTGGGCAACTGCAATCACCGCAAATACGTTCCCAAACTCGTCGAGCTGGTGCGGGCCGGCGTCATCGACCCGGTGAAGATTCTCACCAGGATCGAGCCACTGACCAATGCGATCGACGCCTACAAGGCGTTCGACCGGCGTGAGCCGGGATGGCTGAAAGTGCGGCTTGATATGCAGGCGGCCGCCGAATGAGCGGGACCGGCATCGCGGCCGGACTTCACGCCGGCCGGCACGCACGATCCCACGGCAGGAGCACATGATGAACGAACAGCGCAAGGACGGCAGTGGGCAGTCCCAGAGCGGGCAGTCCAGGCAGGACGAGCAGTCCGAGCAGAGCTTCCCGGCCAGCGACCCGCCGTCGCACACACCGACCAGCGGACCCGGGCGGACCGCGGAGGATCACGAGCACACCACCAAGGGGCAGCCCACCGATGACCGGCTGGCCAGCGAAACCGCCTCGGCGCGGGTGCAGGGCATCCACCCGCCGCAGACGGATCACCGATAGAAGGCGCGGCGGGCGTCAGGCCGCGTCCGGCCGGCGCAGCCGTTGCGCGAACGACTTGCGGAACTTTGCAACTTTCGGTGCGATCACGGCGCGGCAATAGCCGCTCCAGGGATTGCGTGCAAAATAATCCTCATGCTCGGGACCAGCCGGATAGAAGGCTTCGAACGGCACGATCTCGGTGACGATCCGCCCGGGCCACATGTCGGCTGCCGCGATCTCCGCCGTCACCTGGCGGGCGGCTTCCTGCTGGGCCGGATCGTGGACGAAAATGGCACTGCGATACTGCGTGCCGACATCATTGCCCTGTCGATTGAGCGTGGTCGGATCATGGATCGAATAGAACACCCGCAGCAGGTCCTCGTAGGCGATCTCCGTGGGGTCGAATGTCACCTGCACCACCTCGGCATGGCCGGTGGTGCCGGTGCAGACCTGCTTGTAGCTGGGATTGGCGACATGGCCGCCGGAATAGCCCGATTCGACGCGCGACACGCCGCGCAAGTCCTTGAACACCGCCTCCAGGCACCAGAAGCAGCCGCCCGCCAGCGTGGCCAGCCGGTTCGCCGTCGCGCTCGTCATGGCATGTCCCTCCACGGCCGCAGAGATGGCGTGGGGCGCGGCATTTTCCAGCAGCACGGGGCACGGCCATGAGCGTCGATATGCGCCCGGTCGCGGTGGTGCTGGCCGGCGGGCAGGCACGGCGCATGGGGGGCGGGGACAAGGGCCTGCTGCGCCTGCGCCGACGGCCGATGCTGGAGCATGTGCTGGACGCGATCCGCCCGCAGGTGCGCGCGGTGGCGCTGAGCGCCAACGGCAACCCCCGCCGCTTCACCGCCTACGACCTGCCGGTGCTGCCCGACCCGGTGGCGGACAGTCAGGGCCCGCTGGCCGGCATCCTCGCCGGCCTGCGCTGGGCGCGGACGGTGCATCCCGGCGCGGAACTGCTGCTGTCCGTGCCGACGGACACGCCGCTGCTGCCTGCCGACCTGGTGCAGCGCCTGACGCAGATGCGGGCGAGCGCCGGGGCCAGCATCGCCTGCGCCGCCTCCGGCGGGCGGCGCCATCCGGTGGTGGCGATCTGGCCGGTGACCCTGGCCGATGCGCTGGCGGAGGCCCTGGCCGCGGGGGTGCGGAGCGTGGAGGCGTTCGCCGCGCCCCACGGTGTGGCGGCGGCGGAGTTCGCCATCGACCGGGTGGACCCGTTCCTGAACGTCAACAGCCCCGCCGACCTGCTGCGTGCCGCCCGCCTCGCCGACTGACCGCGCCGCAGCACTGGCCGCCCGCCACGGCCGCGCGTAATCTCGGCCCAAAGGATGGGAGGCGGTCATGGCGGTCACGGCGGCGGATGCGGCAATCTGGTCGGTCGGGCTGGAGAAGAACGCGGCCAACTACGTTCCGCTCACGCCGCTGTCGTTTCTTGCGCGCACCGCCGCGATCTATCCGCAGCGCCCGGCGATCGTGCATGGCAGCTTGCGGCGCACCTGGGGCGAGGTTTACGCCCGCAGCCGCCGCCTTGCCTCCGCGCTCGCGCGGCGCGGCATCGGGCGGGGCGATGTGGTGGCGATCATCGCCCCCAACATCCCCGCGATGGTGGAGGCGCATTTCGGCGTGCCGATGGCCGGCGCGATCCTGAACACGCTCAACACGCGGCTGGATGCCGCCACCCTGCGCTTCATGCTGGAACACGGCGGCGCGCGCGTGCTGCTGATGGACCGCGAATTCGCCCCGGTGATCCGCGCCGCGATCGAGGCGATGCCCGCGCCGCCCGAGGTGATCGACATCGAGGACGAGGCCACCGCCGGCGCCGCGCCGGTCGGCGCGGGGACGTACGAGGAACTGCTTGCGGAAGGCGATCCGGACTATGCCTGGACGCCGCCGGCCGACGAGTGGGAC
>JAKAZX010000492.1 GCA_021826485.1 Pseudomonadota bacterium
CGGCGCTGTCGATCCCGATGAACATGCCGAAATACGACTGGTCGTTCGAGACGGAGCCGGAGCCGCATCTGGGCGGCCGGCGGCTGCACACGCCGCGCGGCAAGGTGCTGGGCGGATCGTCCTCGATCAACGGCATGGTGTGGGTGCGCGGCCATCCGTTCGATTTCGATGCGTGGGAGGAGCTGGGCGCTGCCGGCTGGGACTATCGGCACGTGCTGCCGTATTTCCGCCGCGCCGACGGCCATGCCGGTGGCGACCCGCGCTACCGCAGCGATGCCGGGGAACTGCGCAACGGTTACGGCACGCTGCGCAACCCGCTGCACCATGCCTGGCTGGCGGCGGCGCGGCAGGCCGGCTATCCGCCGACCGAGGACTATAACGGCTTCCAGCAGGAAGGCTTCGGCCGCATGGGCATGTCGGTGCATCGCGGCCGGCGCTGGAGCACCGCGAACGCCTATCTGCGCCCCGCCCTGGCGCGGCCCAATCTGCGCGTGCTGACCCATGCGCTGGCGACCACGCTGCGGTTCGAGGGGCGGCGCGCCACCGGCCTGCGCTTCCGCCACGGCGGGACGGAGCGGGAGGCACAGGCGCGGCGGGCGGTGATTCTTGCGGCCGGGCCGATCAACAGCCCGGCGCTGCTGCTGCGCTCCGGCATCGGGCCGGCCGCGGACTTGCAGGCGCTCGGCATCGCAGTGCGGCACGACCTGCCGGGCGTCGGCGGCAATCTCCAGGATCATCTGGAATTCTACTTCCAGGTCGCCTGCCGCGAGAAGGTGACGCTGTATTCGGCGATGCATCCGCTGGCCAAGGCGGCGATCGGTGCGCGCTGGCTGCTGCGCCACGACGGGCTTGGCGCCAGCAACCAGTTCGAATCCTGCGGCTTCATCCGCAGCGGCGCCGGTGTGCGCTATCCCGACATCCAATATCATTTCCTGCCGCTTGCCGTGACGTATGACGGCAAATCGCTGGCGCAAGGCCACGGGTTCCAGGCACATGTCGGGCCGATGCGCTCGAACAGCCGCGGCCGGGTGCGGCTGGCCTCCGCCGATCCGGCGGACAAGCCGCGCATCCGCTTCAACTACATGAGCACGCCCGAGGATTGGGCGGAGATGCGGACCTGCGTGCGCCTGACACGGGAAATCTTCGCCCAGCCCGCCTTCGACCGTTGGCGCGGGCAGGAGTTGCAGCCGGGCGAGGCGGTGCAGACGGATGCCGAGATCGACGCGTTCATCCGCGCCCGAGTGGAAAGCGCCTACCACCCCTGCGGCACCTGCCGGATGGGACGCCCCGACGATCCCGGCGCCGTGGTGGACCCGGCCTGCCGGGTGATCGGGCTGGACGGGCTGTTCGTGATCGACTCCTCGATCATGCCGCGCATCACCACCGGCAACCTGAACGCGCCCACCATCATGCTGGCCGAGAAGGGCGCCGATCACGTGCTCGGCGGCACACCCCTGCCGCAAGCCGATGTACCGGTCTATGTTGCACTGGACTGGCAGACGGCGCAGAGATGACGCGACCCCACGGATGACCGGATGATGCAGCGATTCTCCGCCCTGTCCCTGTTCCGCCGCGCCTTCGCCGGCCATCACGGCTGGCAGCCGCACTGGCGCGCGCCGGAGCCGAAGGCGGAATACGATGCCGTCATCATCGGCGGCGGCGGCCACGGCCTCGGCACCGCCTACTACCTCGCGGCCGAGCACGGGATGCGCAACATCGCGGTTCTCGAACGCGGCTGGATCGGCGGTGGCAACACCGGCCGCAACACCACGATCATCCGCAGCAACTACCTGTTCGACGAAAGTGCGGCGCTGTACGACCACGCCCTGAAACTGTGGGAGGGTCTGTCGCGGGCACTGAACTACAACGTCATGTACAGCGCGCGCGGCGTGATGATGCTGGCGCATACCGTGCACGACGTGCAGGTGTTCAAGCGGCATGTGCATGCCAACCGCGCCAACGGCGTGGACAACGAATGGCTGACGGCGGAGCAGGCCAAGGCATTCTGTCCGCCGCTCAATATCTCCCCCGCGCTGCGCTATCCGGTGCTGGGTGCCGCGTTGCAGCGGCGGGGCGGCACGGCGCGGCACGATGCGGTGGCCTGGGGCTATGCGCGCGCCGCCGATGCGCTGGGCGTGGACATCATCCAGAACTGCGAGGTGACGGCGATCCGCCGCGGGCACGACGGTGCGGTGACAGCGGTGGAGACCACGCGCGGGACGATCCGCGCGAAGAAGATCGGCGTGGTCGCGGCGGGGCATACCAGCGTGGTCGCCGCGATGGCCGGGCTGCGGCTGCCGCTGGAAAGCTTCCCGCTGCAGGCGCTGGTCAGCGAGCCGGTGAAGCCGGTGTTCCCGTGCGTGGTGATGTCGAACACGGTGCATGCCTATATCAGCCAGTCCGACAAGGGGGAGCTGGTGATCGGCGCCGGCACCGATGCCTTCGTCTCCTACACGCAGCGCGGCGGGCTGCACGTTCCCGCGCACACGCTGGATGCGATCTGCGAGCTGTTCCCGATGTTCCGCCGCATGCGCATGCTGCGCAACTGGGGCGGCATCGTCGATACCACGCCCGACCGCTCCCCGATCATCGGGCGGACGCCGGTGCCGGGACTGTATCTGAACTGCGGCTGGGGCACCGGCGGGTTCAAGGCGACGCCGGGATCGGCGCATGTGTTCGCCTGGACGATGGCGAAGGACGAGCCGCATCCGATCAACGCCCCCTTCACGCTGGAGCGGTTCCGCGACGGCGCACTGATCGACGAGGCCGCGGCCGCCGCGGTCGCGCACTGAGGAGCCG
>JAKAZX010000493.1 GCA_021826485.1 Pseudomonadota bacterium
CGCCCGCCGCGAGGTGATCGACGGCATCCGCAGCGCCGGGCTGGACGAGGTGGCGGTGCGCCGCCATGCGCTGCGGCTGCGCCGCACGCTCGCCGCCGCCGATGCCCTGTTCGCCTCCACCGAGCCGCTGGCCGCCCATCTGCGGCAGGCCGCGCCCGACCGGCCGGTATTCGTGCTGCCCAACGGGTTCGACGCGGCGACCCATGCGCGGTCCCGCCGGGCGGCGCGGGCACGGCGGCTGGCGCCGGCGGACGGGCTGCTGCGGCTCGGCTACGCCGCCGGCACCCCCACCCACCAGCGTGATTTCGCCGTCGCCGCCCCGGCGGTCGCGGCCCTGCTGCGCCGGCTGAAGCGGGCACGGCTGGTGCTGTTCGAAACGGCGGACGGCCGCAAACTGCTGGACACCGCCGCCTTCCCCGCCCTGGCCGGGCTGGAGCGGCAGGTCGAATGGCGCCGGAGCGTGCCGCTCTCGGTCCTGCCGGACGAGCTGGCGCGCTTCGATATCAATCTGGTCCCGCTGGAGACCGGCAACCCGTTCTGCGAGGCGAAAAGCGAGCTGAAGTATTTCGAATCCGCGCTGGTGGACGTGCCGACCATCGCCTCCCCCACCGCGCCGCTGGCCGCCGCGATCGCCGACGAACGCACCGGCCTGCTCGCCGCCGGGCCGGCGGACTGGCATGCCGGGCTGCAATGGCTGGCCGAGGACGCCGCGCTGCGCCGGCGGCTGGCGGAGGCGGCCTATCGCGACGCGGTGGTGCGGTTCGGCCCGCTGCTGCGGGCCGACGCCGTGGCGGCGGCGCTGGACGCCGTGCGCGGCGGTTGACGCGACCGCATCCGCCTCGTCACTGTGCCGCCTTCGCTCGCCGGAGCCGCGCCTGTCTTGGAACTCGTCCGCGAATTGCCGCTCGACCAGGTGCTCCTGGGGGATGCCGTGCGCGTCATGCGCATGCTGCCGGCCGCCTCGGTCCATTGCGTGTTCGCCGACCCGCCGTACAACCTCCAGCTCCGCGGCGAACTGCGCCGCCCGGACGACAGCCTGGTCGACGGGGTGGACGAGGACTGGGACCGGTTCAGCGATTTCGCCGCCTATGACGCCTTCACCCGCGAATGGCTGGCGGAATGCCGCCGGCTGCTGCGCAAGGACGGCACGCTGTGGGTGATCGGCAGCTACCACAACATCTTCCGCATCGGCGCGATCCTGCAGGAGATGGATTTCTGGCTGCTCAACGACATCGTCTGGCGCAAGGCCAACCCGATGCCGAACTTCCGCGGCCGGCGCTTCACCAATGCGCATGAAACGCTGATCTGGGCGGCGCGCGGGCAGGATTCGCGCCACCGCTTCAACTACCAGGCGATGAAGGCGCTGAACGACGACGTGCAGATGCGCAGCGACTGGTTCATCCCGCTCTGCACCGGCGGGGAACGGCTGCGCAACGCCCACGGGCTGAAACTGCACCCGACCCAGAAGCCGGAGGCGCTGCTGCACCGGGTGCTGCTGTCCAGCACCGCGCCGGGCGACATCGTGCTCGATCCGTTCCTCGGCACCGGC
The DNA here is from genome assembly GCA_021826485.1 of Pseudomonadota bacterium. GTDB lineage: Bacteria > Pseudomonadota > Alphaproteobacteria > Acetobacterales > Acetobacteraceae > JAFKFJ01. The sequence continues at coordinate 1,550 of JAKAZX010000493.1, forward strand.
ACCACCGCCGCGGTCGCCCGCCGGCTGCACCGGCACTATATCGGCATCGAGCGCCACCCGGCCTATGTGGAGGCGGCGCTCGGCCGGCTGCGCCGCATCCGCCCCGCCGCGCCGGAGGCGCTGGCGACCACCCCCGGCAAGCGGGAGGCGCCGCGCGTGCCGTTCGGCAGCCTGGTCGAACGCGGGCTGCTGCCGCCCGGCACGCGGCTGACCGACCGGATGCGCCGGGTGCAGGCGATCGTGGTCGCCGACGGTTCGATCCGCGTCGGCAGCGTCCAGGGCTCGATCCACAAGGTCGGGGCGGAGGTGACGCAGGCGCCGTCCTGCAACGGCTGGACCTTCTGGCATGTGGAGCGCGGCGGCGTGCTGGTGGCGATCGACGTGTTCCGCGCGACACCGCCAGGGGAAACCGCGCCGTGAAGATCGGCTTCAACCTGCTGTTCTGGACCCCGCATGTCGAGGACCGCGACCTGCGCCACATCGAGACGCTGAAGGCCGCCGGCTACGACGGCGTGGAAGTGCCGATGTTCGGCGGCGACACGGCGCAGTACCGGCGGCTCGGCGAACGGATCCGCGATCTCGGGCTGGCCGCGACCGCCATCACCATGATCCCGGACGCCGCGCACAATCCGCTGAGCGAGGATGCCGCGCACCGCCAGGCCGCCGTCGATCATCTGGCCGCGGCCAGCGAATGGGCGGCGGCGCTCGGTTCGCCGATGCTGTGCGGCCCGATCCTGCAGCCGCTCGGCCTGTTCACCGGCAGCGGCCCGACCGAGGCGGAAAAGGCGCGGCTGGCCGAGGCGCATCGCCGCGCGGCGGACGCGGCGGCGGCCAACGGCATCGTCCTGGTGATGGAATACCTGACCCGGTTCGAGACCTATGTGGTCAACACGATGGCCGACGCGCTGGCCCATGCGGCGCGCGTCGATCATCCGAATTTCGGCGTCATGCACGACACCTTCCACGCCAATGTGGAGGAGAAGGATCCGCCCGGCGCCATCCTCCTGGCCGGGCCGATGCTGCGCCACGTCCACATCTCGGAAAACGACCGCGGCACGCCGGGCCGCGGCCACATCCCGTTCGCCGCGCATTTCCGGGCGCTGCGCAGCATCGGCTATGACGGCTGGCTGACCATCGAGGCGTTCGGGCGGAGCGTGCCGTGGCTGGCCGCGGCCACCCGTGTCTGGCGGGATTTCGACCCCGACCCGGCGCAGGTCTACACCGAGGGCCTGCGGCTGATCCGCGAC
>JAKAZX010000054.1 GCA_021826485.1 Pseudomonadota bacterium
GGTGCGCCTGCCGGCGGCGCTGCGCGGCGCCGGCCTCGCCGCCCGCATGCTGCTGCAAGTGCATGACGAACTGCTGTTCGAGGCGCCGGAGGCCGAGGCGGAGGCGACGGCGCGGCTGGCGCGCGAGGTGATGGAGGGCGCGGCGCACCTCGCCGTGCCGCTGGTGGTGGAAACCGGCATCGGCCGCACCTGGGCCGCCGCGCACTGACGCCCTGGGATCAGTACGCCGGATAGCTGCGCGGATAGGTCACCTGGTCCGACGGTCCCGGCGGCACCGGCGCGTTCTTCTTGCCGCAGGCGGCGAGCGCGAGCGCGAGCATCAGCAGCAGGACGGCGGGCCTCATGCCAGACGCTCCAGCCAGGACTGCGCGGCGGCGGCGACGTTGGCGGGCGCGGTGCCGCCGAAGCTGGTGCGCGAGGCGACCGAGGCATCCACCGTCAGCACGCCGAACACGGCTTGCGTGATCCGCGGCTCCTCCGCCTGCATCTCATCCAGCGTCAGGCCGGCCAGATCGACGCCCTTCGCCTCGGCGCGCGCCACCAGCCGGCCGGTGACGTGATGGGCGGTGCGGAACGGCAGCGCCAGCGCGCGCACCAGCCAGTCCGCAAGGTCGGTCGCGGTCGCGAACCCGGCGCCGGCGGCGGCGCGCATCCGCGCCGTGTCGGGCCGCATGTCGCGCACCATGCCGGCCATCGCGGCGAGCGACAGCGCCCAGGCCTCGGCGGCGTCGAACACGCCTTCCTTGTCCTCCTGCATGTCCTTGGCATAGGCCAGCGGCAGGCCCTTCATCACCGTCAGCAGCCCGACCAGCGCGCCGGTGACGCGCCCGGTTTTCGCGCGCACCAGTTCGGCCGCGTCGGGGTTGCGCTTCTGCGGCATGATCGAGCTGCCGGTGGTGAACGCATCCGACAGCGCGATGAAGCGGAATGGTGCTGCGCACCAGATCACCATCTCCTCCGCCAGCCGCGACAGGTGCATCGCCGAGATCGCGGCGGCGGCCAGGAATTCCAGCGCGAAGTCGCGGTCCGACACGGCGTCCAGCGAATTGGCGGCGGGGCGGTCGAAGCCGAGCGCGGCGGCGGTCATCGCCCGGTCGATCGGGAACGAGGTGCCGGCCAGCGCCGCCGCACCCAGCGGCGATTCGTTCAGCCGCCGCCGCCCGTCCGCCAGCCGGCCGCGGTCGCGCGCCAGCATCTCGACATAGGCGAGCAGATGGTGGCCGAAGGTCACCGGCTGGGCGGCTTGCAGATGGGTGAAGCCGGGCATCGGGTCGGCGGCATGCTGCGCCGCGCGGCCGGCGAGCGCGCGCATCAGGTCGGCCAGTTGCGCGTCCAGCCCGTCGATCGCGTCGCGCACCCACAGGCGGAAATCGGTCGCCACCTGGTCGTTGCGGCTGCGCCCGGTGTGCAGCCGCTTGCCGGCCTCCCCGATCCGCTCGGTCAGCCGTGCCTCGATGTTGAAGTGGATGTCTTCCAGCGCGCGCGCGAAGGGGAAGCGGCCGGACTCGATCTCCGCCGCGATGGCGGCTAGACCCTGGGCTATGTCCGCCTCGTCCTGCGCCGTGATGATGCCGCAGCGCGCCAGCATCGCGGCATGGGCCAGCGAGCCGCTGATGTCCTGCCGCCACAGCCGCTGGTCGAAGCCGATGGAGGCGTTGATCTCCTCCATCACGGCGGCCGGGCCGGCGGCGAAGCGCCCGCCCCAGAATGCGTTGGCGGGCGGCTGGGGCGGGTTGGTCAAGGGGTTGGGTCCATCATGACAGTGATCGCGCGGCGTTCGGTGCTGGCCGGGGCGGGTGCGGCGGCCGTGGCGACCCTAGCCGCCGTCGCGCTGCTCCGTAAACCGGCCGGCCCGCAGGTGTTCGCCCTGCGTCCCGACACGACGCCGGAGCGGGTGCATCTGCAGGCAATCAGCGCGCTCCGCCCCACCGACCCGCCGCGCCCGCTGCCGCCGATCGGCTATCTGGATGCCGGCGGGGCGCCGCACACCCTCGCGGAATTCGCCGGCCGCGGCATCGTGCTGAATTTGTGGGCGACGTGGTGCCCGCCCTGTGTCGCGGAAATGCCGGCGCTGGCGGCGCTTGCCGCGGCGGGCGGGGCGGATTTCGTGGTGCTGCCGCTGTCCTCCGACCACGGCGGGGCGGCGACGGTCAGCGACTTCTACCGCGCCCACGGCATCGCCGGCCTGCCGGTGGTGCTGGACCCCGAGGCCCGCGCCACCGAGGCGCTGGGCGCCCGTGGCCTGCCGACGACGCTGCTGATCGACCGCGCCGGGCGGGAACGCGCGCGGCTGGAAGGGGCGGCGGACTGGGCGGCGCCGGCGGCGCGGGACGCGATCCTGCGGCTGCTGGGCTGAGCTATTCGGCCAGTTGCGGGTTGTCGAACACCGGATTGCGCCAGCGGTACAGCGCCTCCGACAGCGCCCGCGCTAGGTCGCGCTTTTCCGTCTCGCCCAGGAAGCGCCCCACCTCCTCCCGCACGCCGCTGGCCCCGAGCCAGAGCGCGGGCACCCGGCCCGGACGCTCCTGCACCTCCACGTTCAGCCATGCGGGCGGCAGGCTGCGTTCCTCCCGCCGGCCCTTGCGGTCGGTGCGGATGACGCGCAGCGCCCGCGGCGTCAGCAGCAGCATCTCGCTGGCCCGCGCCCCCAGCGCGTTCAGCCGCAGCAGCATGGCCGCCAGCAGCAGCTCGGCCCCCGCGAAGCCGCAGACCGGCCAGGCGCGCAGCAGGCTGAACACCACCAGATTGGCCGCGCAGACCGCGCCGATCGCGGCCAGCACCAGCCACAGCCCGCGGCGGGACAGGCTGCGGTGCGGCACCATCAACGCCTCGAACAGCACCTCGTCCATCCCTCACATGTAGCGCGCCGGACCGGCTTGTCAGCCACGGCCGCGGCGGGCAAGGATCGGGCATGGCGAAACCGGCCGCCCCGCGGCGACGCGCGATGACCCTGGCGGAGGTGCGCGCATTCATCGATGCGCTCGCCGCGGCCAATCCGGACCCGCGCAGCGACCTTCAGTACCGCGATCCGTTCACCCTGCTGGTCGCCGTCGTGCTGTCCGCCCAGGCGACCGACGCCTCGGTGAACAAGGCGACGCCCGGCCTGTTCGCCGCGGCCCCCACGCCGGCGGCGATGGCCGCGCTGGGGGCGGCGGGGATCGGGCCGCACATCCGCACGATCGGGCTGTGGCAGGGCAAGGCCCGCAACCTGGCCGAACTGGCCCGCCTGCTGGTGGAGCGCCACGGCGGCGAGGTTCCGGCCGACCGCGCGGCGCTGGAGGCGCTGCCCGGCGTCGGCCGCAAGACCGCCAACGTGGTGATGAACGTCGCCTTCGGCGCGGCGACCATGGCGGTCGATACTCATGTCTTCCGCGTCGCCAACCGCACCGGCCTCGCCCCCGGCGCAACCCCACGGGCGGTGGAGGACGCGCTGGTCGCCCGGCTGCCGCCGGAGCGCTTGCGCCTCGCGCATCACTGGCTGATCCTGCATGGCCGCTACTGCTGCAAGGCACGGCTGCCCGAATGCTGGCGCTGCGTGGGCGCGCCCTGGTGCCGCTACCCCGACAAGACCCCGCAGCCGGCCTGATCCGCCACCGCGGGGTCGGTCCCGCGAAAGGAGAACCGTCGATGGCCGAGCAACCCGCCCCCTCCCCCCGCACGAAATCCTTCCTGTGCGGCCTGTTCGGCGCCGGCATCGGCGGCACCCGCAGCCCGGCGATGCACGAGGCGGAAGCCGCCGCCCTGGGCCTGACCTATGTCTATCGGCCGATCGACTTCGCGGCGCTGGGGCGGGGCGTCGCCGACCTGCCGCGGATGCTGGCCGAGGCCGCCGCGTTCGGCTTCGACGGGCTGAACGTCACGCATCCGTTCAAGCAGGCGGTGATCCCGCTGCTCGACGCGGTGTCGGATGACGCGCGCGGCATCGGCGCGGTCAATACCGTGGTGTTCCGCGACGGCCGCACCACCGGCCACAACACCGACTGGTGGGGCTTCGCGGAGAATTTCCGGCGCGGCCTGCCGGGGGTGGCGATGGACCATGTGGTGCAGGTCGGTGCCGGCGGGGCCGGGGCGGCGGTGGCGCACGCGATCCTGACGCTGGGCGCGCGCGATCTGGCGCTGCACGACATCGATGCGACCCGCGCGGCGGCGCTGGCCGCCAACCTCAATGCGCATTTCGGCGCCGGCCGCGCCCGCGCCGCGACCGACCTTGTCGCCGCGCTGGCGCAGGCGGACGGGCTGGTGCAGGCATCGCCGGTCGGCATGCAGGGCCATCCCGGCATGCCGGTGCCGGAAGCGGCGCTGCGGCCGGCGCTGTGGGTCGCCGAGGTGATCTACTTCCCGCTGGAAACCGAATTGCTGCGCCGCGCCCGCGCCGCCGGCTGCCGCACGCTGGACGGCGGCGGCATGGCGGTGCTGCAGGCCGCCGAGGCGATGCGCCTGTTCACCGGCGTCACCCCCGACATCGACCGCATGCTGCGCCGCTTCGCCGCCCCCGGCTGACGCCGCCGGCCCAACGCCACGAACTGAGGGAGAGAAACATGTCCAGCGCCGTGCACGTGCCGCCCGATCCCGCGATCGGCAGCGCCGCCGCCCCGCGCACGCGGGTGCGGGTGACGATGCTCGCCCTGCTGTCGGTCGCGGTGCTGATCAATTATCTCGACCGCGCCGTGCTGGGCATCGCCGCACCGTCGATCCGGCAGGATTTCGGGCTGGACGCGGCGCTGATGGGCGTCGTGTTCTCGGCATTCTCCTGGACCTACTTCCTCGCGCAGATTCCCGGCGGCGTGCTGCTCGACCGCTACGGCAACCGGGTGATCTATTTCTTCGCGCTCGCCTTCTGGTCGCTGTTCACGCTGCTGCACAGCATCGCCAGCGGCTTCATGATGCTGGTGGTGTTCCGCTGCGGGCTCGGCCTGTCGGAAGCGCCCTGCTTCCCGGCCAACAGCAACATCGTCGGCATGTGGTTCCCGCGCAGCGAGCGGGCGCGCGCGATCGGCGTCTACACCGCCGCGGAATATGTCGGCCTCGGCTTCCTGACGCCGGGACTGTTCTGGATTCTCGCCAGCTTCGGCTGGCACGCGCTGTTCATCACCACCGGCACGGTGGGCCTCGCCTTCGCCGTCGTCTGGTGGTTCGGCTATCGCGAGCCGTACGAAAGCAAGTCGGCGAACGCGGCGGAGCTGGACTATATCCGCCAGGGCGGCGGGCTGGTCGGGCGCAGCACCAAGGGCACCAAGTTCGAGCCGCGGCTGATCCGCGAGCTGTTCCGCCATCGCCAGATGTGGGGCCTCTGCCTCGGCCAGTTCAGCGTCTATTCGACCTTCGTGTTCTTCCTGACCTGGTTCCCGACCTATCTGGCGACCGAGCGGCACATGGGCTGGATCAAGGTCGGGTTCTTCACCTCCCTGCCCTACATCGCCGGCTTCTTCGGTATCCTGTTCGCCGGCTGGTGGTCGGACAGCATGCTGCGCCGGGGCGTGTCGCTGAACACCGCCCGCAAGCTGCCGGTGATCACCGGCCTCGTGTTCGCCTCCACCATCGTATTGTGCAACTGGGTCAGCAGCGACTGGCTGGTGATCGCGATCCTGTCGCTCGCGTTCTTCGCGCAGTCGATGTCCTCCTCAGGCTGGTCGGCGCTGTCGGAAGTGACACCGCCCGGTCTGCTCGGGCTGGTCGGCGGGCTGTTCAATGCCTCGGCCAACTTCTCCGGCATCGTCATCCCGCTGGTGATCGGCTTCATCGTGCAGGCCACCGGCTCGTTCGTCTGGGCGCTGGCCTTCGTCGGCGCGGTGGCGCTGTTCGGGGCGGTGTCGTGGATCTTCATCATCGGCGACCTGCGGCCGATCCCGATGTCGCAGCCGCAACAGCAGCCGGCGACGGCGTAGCGCGGCGGCCCGGCGGCGGCGGCCGCCGCCGGGCTATTCCACCGTCACCGATTTGGCGAGGTTGCGCGGCTGATCGACATCCGTGCCCTTCAGCACGGCGACGTGATAGGCCAGCAACTGCACCGGGATCGCGTACAGGATCGGCGCGACGAACGGATCGACCGCCGGCAGCACCACGGTTTCCGCGGCGATGCCGCGCAGTTTCGCCGCCCCCGCGGCATCGCTGAACACCACCAGTTGCCCGCCGCGCGCCGCCGCTTCCTGAAGGTTCGAGGCGGTCTTTTCGAACAGCGGGCCGGACGGCGCGATGGCGATCACCGGCACGCGCGGGTCGATCAGCGCGATCGGGCCGTGCTTCATCTCGCCGGCGGCGTAGCCCTCGGCGTGGATATAGCTGATCTCCTTCAGCTTCAGCGCGCCTTCCAGCGCGATCGGGAAGCAGGCGCCGCGGCCGAGATAGAGCACGTCGCGCGCCTCGGCGACGCGGGCGGCGATGCGCTGGATGTGGTGGTCGTGATCCAGCACCTCGGCGGCGCGTCCCGGCACTTCCAGCAGCGCCGCGGTCGCCGCCGCCTCCGCCGCGCCGCCGATCGCGCCGCGGGCGCGCGCCGCCGCCAGCGCGAAGCAGGCGAGCACGGCAAGCTGCGCGGTGAACGCCTTGGTGCTGGCGACCCCGATCTCCGGCCCCGCCACCGTGTCCAGCACCGCGTCACTGTCGCGCGCCATGCTGCTTTCCGGCACGTTCAGCACCGAGAGCGTCTTCACGCCCTGGCCGCGCAGATAGCGCAGGGCTGCGAGCGTATCCGCCGTCTCGCCCGACTGGCTGACCAGCAGGCCGAGTCCACCCGCCTCCACCGGCGGCGCGCGATAGCGGAATTCGCTGGCGACATCGGCATCGGTCGGGATGCGTGCCAGCGTCTCCAGCCACCAGCGGCCGACCAGCCCGGCATAGAACGCCGAGCCGCAGGCGCTGACGGTGATGCGGCGGATCCGCGCCAGATCGAACGGCAGTTCCGGCAGCACCACGGCGCGCGAGCCGGGGTTGACCATGCGCCGCAGCGTGTCGCCCAGCACCGCCGGGTGCTCGTGCAGCTCCTTTTCCATGAAGTGGCGGAAATTGCCCTTGCCGACGGCGGCCCCGGTCAGCGCGGTGCGACGGACCGGGCGCTCCACCGCCGCGCCGGCGGCGTCGAAGAACCGCGCCGTGCTGCGCGTGACGACGGCCCAGTCGCCATCCTCCAGATAGGCGATGCGGCTGGTCAGCGGCGCCAGCGCCAGCGCGTCGCTGCCGACGAACATCTCATCCTCGCCGAAACCGACCGCCAGCGGCGCGCCATGCCGCGCGCCGATCATCAGCCCGGGATGGCCGGCGAACACCATCGCCAGCGCATAGGCACCGTGCAGCCGCCGCAGCGCGGCGCCCGCCGCCTGTTCCGGCGTCATCCCTTGCTGCAACAGCAGATCGACGAGCTGCACCACCGTCTCGGTATCGGTCTCGGTGCCGAACACCTGGCCGGCGGCCTCAAGCTCCGCGCGCAGTTCGGCGTGGTTTTCGATGATGCCGTTGTGCACGACGGCGACGCGCGCGGTCGCGTGCGGGTGCGCGTTGCTTTCGGTGGGCGCGCCATGCGTCGCCCAGCGCGTGTGCCCGATGCCGGTGGTGCCGGCCAGCGGCGACGTGTCCAGTACCGCGGCGAGGCTCGCCAGCTTGCCGGAGGCACGGCGGCGATGGATCGCATCGCCCACCACGGTGGCCAGACCGGCGCTGTCATAGCCGCGATATTCCAGCCGCCGCAGCGCATCGAGCAGGATGGGAGAGGCGGGGGCGCCGCCGATCACGCCGACGATGCCGCACATCAGCTTTGCTTCCCGCGCTGCTTCCGGAATTCCGCCGCCTGTCCCGGCCGCACCGCCTGCCGCGCGCGGCCGAATGCCATCGCATCGGCGGCCACATCCTCGGTGATCACGCTGCCGGCGGCGATGAAGGCGCCGTCGCCGATGGCAAGCGGCGCCACCAGCACGGCGTCGGAGCCGATGAAGGCGCCGCGGCCGATCCGCGTGCGATGCTTGGCGAAGCCGTCATAGTTGCAGGTGATCGTGCCGGCGCCGACATTGCTGCGCGCGCCGATCTCGGCATCGCCGAGATAGCTCAGGTGGTTCGCCTTCGCGCCCTCGCCCAGCACGGTGTTCTTCAGCTCGACGAAATTGCCGACATGCGCCGCGGCGCGCACATCCGCCCCCGGGCGCAGCCGCGCGAACGGGCCGACGATCGCGCCCGCGCCGATGCGGCACTGCGTCAGATGGCAGAACGGCAGGATCTCCGCCCCGCTCTCCACCGTGACGCCCGGGCCGAACACGACATGCGGGCCGACCGTGACATCCGGGGCCAGCGCGGTATCGAAGCTCAGGAACACCGTGTCCGGGGCGGTCAGCGTGGCGCCGCCCTCCATCGCCGCGAGCCGCAGCGCCTGCTGCACCGCTGCCTCCGCCGCCGCGAGTTCGGCGCGGGAATTGATGCCGCGCAGTTCGGCGAACGGCGCCTCCACCGCTGCCACGCATTCGCCGGCGGCACGGGCCAGCGCGACCACGTCGGTCAGGTAGTATTCGCCGCGCGCGTTGCGGCAATCGACCGCGCGCAGCCAGTCCGCCATGCGCGGCGCGGCGGCGCACAAGACGCCGGCGTTGCACAGATCGACCGCCCGCTCCGCCGCGGTCGCGTCGGCCCATTCGACGATGCGCGCGACCATGCCGTCCTGCGCGATCACGCGGCCGTAGCGTCCCGGATCGGGCGGGCGCATCGCCAGCAGCGCCAGCCCGGCATCGCCCGCCTGCCGGCGTTCCAGCAGGCGGCGCAGCGTGCCCGGCGTGATCAGCGGGTTGTCGGCATAGAGCACCGCCACCTCGCCGTCGCCGAACAGCGGCGCGGCCTGCAGGGCGGCATGCGCGGTGCCCAGGCGTTCGTGCTGCACCACCACGGCGTGCGGCGCCGCGGCGGCGGCCACGGCCGCCATGTCCGGGCCGACCACCACGACGATGCGGTCGAACGCGCCGGCGACCGCGTCGATCAGGTGGCGCAGCATCGGCCGCCCGGCGATCGGGTGCAGCGCCTTGGGTAGCGCGGATTTCATGCGGGTGCCGAGACCCGCGGCGAGAATGACGGCGGTGCTGGCCATGCTTCCGGGTAGCGGTGTCCTGCCCGCCATGTCAAAGGTCTTGCGATCACGCTTGGTTTCGCGGCGAAACCGAAGCGCCGGGCGGTCCGGTCACTCCCCGGCGGCGGCGCCCATCTTCTCCGCCAGATGTGGCAGGTGGCTGCGCCGGCGCGGCGCCAGCCAGTGCTGCAGGCGGTCCAGATAGAGGTAGATCACCGGCGTCGTATAGAGGGTCAGCACCTGGCTGAGCGCCAGCCCGCCCACCATCGCGAAGCCGAGCGGGCGGCGCAGTTCCGATCCGGCGCCGTGGTTCAGCATCAGCGGCAGGCCGGTCAGCAGGGCGGCCATCGTGGTCATCAGGATCGGCCGGAAGCGCAGCAGGCAGGCCTGCCGGATCGCCTCCAGCGGCCGCAGCCCGTCACGCCGCTCCGCCGTGATGGCGAAGTCCACCATCATGATGCCGTTCTTCTTGACGATGCCGATCAGCAGGATGATGCCGATCAGCGCGATCACCGAGAGGTCATAGCCGAAGCCGAGCAGCATCAGCAGCGCGCCGACGCCCGCGGACGGCAGCGTGGACAGGATGGTCAGCGGCAGGATGTAGCTTTCGTAGAGGATGCCGAGGATGATGTAGACGGCGATCAGCGCGGCGGCGATCAGATAGGGCTGGGTCGCCAGCGACGCCTGGAACGCCTGCGCCGTGCCCTGGAAACTGCCTTGCAGCGACAGCGGCGTGCGCAGTTCCGCCATCGCCTTCTGCACCGCGTCCACCGCATCGCCCAGGGCGACGCCGGGGGCGAGGTTGAAGGTGATCGTCACCGCCGGGAACTGGCCCTGGTGGCTGATCGCGAGCGGGGAGACCTTGCCGGTCTCCAGCCTGACGAAGGTGGACAGCGGCACCGGCTGGCCGTTCGCCGATTTCACGAACAGCTTGTCGAGCGTCGCCACTTCGCCGCGCTGGTCCTGCGGCACCTCCATGATCAGGTGGTAGGTGTTGAGCTGGGTGAAATACTGGGTGATCTGCTGCTGGCCGAACGCGTCGTACAGGGTCTGGTCGATCACCGCGGGCAGGATGCCGAAGCGCGCGGCGGCGTCGCGGTCGATGGTCAGCATCGCGGTCGCGCCGTTCATCTGCTGGTCGGTCGCGACATCGCGCAGTTGCGGCAGCGTGCGCATCTTCGCCAGCACCTTGGGCGCCAGTTCGTACAGCTGCGACACGTCGGCGTCCTGCAGCGTGTATTCATAGGCGGTGCGGGTAATGCGCGCGCCCACCCGCACGTCCTGCGACGCTTGCAGATACAGCCGCGCGCCGATCACGCCCTGCATCTTGTCCGACAGCCGCCGCACCACCTGCTGCGCGGTCGCGGTGCGTTCGCTGAACGGCTTCAGCGTGATGAAGAAGCGGCCGTTGTTCTCCGGCTGGCCGCCCTGGCCGGCGCCGATGATGCCGCCCCAGCCGTCCACGTCGGGATCGGCCGACAGGATGCGGCCGAGTTCCAGTTGCCGCTGCTCCATCTCGACGAACGACACGTCCTGTTCCGCTTCCGACAGGCCGTAGACGATGCCGTTGTCCTGCTCGGGAAAGAACCCCTTCGGGATGATGATGTAAAGCGTGATGGTCAGCGCGGCGGTCGCCAGGAACACGATGAAGGTGATGACGTGGAAGCGCAGCGCCGCATCCAGGGTGCGGCGGTAGAAGGCCAGCATGCCGTCGAAGAACGCCTCGATCACGCGGTAGATCAGGCCGTGCCGGCCGTGATCGTGGCTGAGGAAGCGCGACGACAGCATCGGCGTCAGCGTCAGCGACACGAAGGCCGAAACGGCGACCGCGATCGACACGGTGACAGCGAACTCGCGGAACAGCCGGCCGACGATGCCGCCCATCAGCAGCAGCGGGATGAACACCGCGATCAGGGATGCGCTGATCGAAATGATGGTGAAGCCGATCTCGCCGGCGCCTTTCAGCGCCGCCTCCATCGGTTTCATGCCTTCCTCGATATGGCGGTAGATGTTCTCCAGCATCACGATGGCGTCGTCGATCACGAAGCCGACCGCGATGGTCAGCGCCATCAGCGACAGGTTGTCGAGGCTGTAGCCGACCAGGTACATCACCGCGAAGGTGCCGACCAGCGCCAGCGGCACGGTGACGGCGGGGATCACGGTCGCCCACAGGTTGCGCAGGAAGATGAAGATCACCATCACCACCAGCCCGACCGACAGCAGCAGCGTGAACTGCACGTCCTTGACCGAGGCGCGGATGGTCAGCGTGCGGTCGCTGACCGCCTGCACATGCACGCCGGGCGGGATCGATGCCAGCAGCGCCGGCATCCGCGCCTTGATCGCCTCCACCGTCTGGATGACGTTGGCGTCGGGCTGCTTGAAGATCACCAGCAGCACCGACCGCTTGCCGTTCTCATAGGCGCTGGTCAGGTCGTTCTCCGGCCCGTCGATGGCCCGCCCGATGTCGCGGACCCGCACCGGCGCGCCGTTGTGATAGGCCAGGATGACGTTCTGGTACTCGGCGCCCTTGGTGAGCTGGTCGTTGTCGTACAGCGTGAAGGTGCGGTGCGCCCCGTCGATCGAGCCTTTCGGCGCATCGACGGTCGCGTTCACCAGCATGTTGCGCACGTCCTCCAGCGTCAGCCCCATCGCCGCCAGCCGTGCCGGATCGACCTGCACGCGCACCGCGGGCTTCTGCTGGCCGCCGATGAACACCTCCGACACGCCGGTGATCTGCGAAAGCTGCTGCGACAGCACGTTGTCGGCGTAGTCGTTCACGGTCGTCATCGGCAGCGTGTCGGAGGTGGCGGCCAGGATCAGGATGGGCGCGTCCGACGGGTTCACCTTCCAGTAGTCCGGCGGGCTCGGCAGGTTGCGCGGCAACTGGCCGCTGGCCGCGTTGATCGCCGCCTGGATGTCCTGCGCGGCGGCGTCGATGTTGCGGTTGAGGTCGAACTGCACGGTGATCGAGGACTGGCCGAGCACGCTGACCGAGGTGAGCTGGCTGACGCCGGCGATCTGGGCGAACTGCCGCTCCAGCGGCTGCGCCACGGTGGAGGCCATCGTCTCCGGCCCGGCGCCGGGAAGCTGGGCGTTGACCTGGATGGTCGGGAAATCGACGCGCGGCAGCGGCGCCACCGGCAGCAGCGGATAGGCGGCGATGCCGATCAGCAGGATCGCCGCCATCAGAAGCGAGGTGCCGATCGGCCGCTTGATGAATGGCGTCGAGATGCTCATCGGGGGTCCTGCCTAGCTGCCGGCCCTGGAGACCGTGACACGGCTGCCGTCCTGCAGCCGCAACTGCCCGTTCACCACCACCTCGGCGGTGTCGGGAAGCCCCTCGGCGATCACGGCCGTGGTGCCGTCGTCCTGGTTGACGCGCACCTTCTGGACATGGGCGGTGCCGGCCGGCTCGACCAGATAGACATAGAGGCCGTTCGGCCCGCGTTGCAGCGCGGTGGATGGCACCGTCAGCACGCCGTGCAGCATGTCCACCTGCAGATGCGCGTTGACGAACAGCCCCGGCCACAGCCGGTTGTCGGGATTGGCGAATTCCGCCTTCAGCCGCACCGTGCCGGTGGACTGGTCGATCTGGTTGTCGATGGTCATCAGCTTGCCGGCGGCAAGCTGCGTGCGGTCATCGCCGGTAAAGGCGAATACCGGGGCGGTACCGCGCGCCATCGCCGCCTGGATCTGCGGCAGGTCGTCCTGCGGCAGGGTGAACACCACGGCGATCGGGTGCAGTTGCGTGATGGTCACGATGCCCTGGGCGTCGGTGGCGTGGATCAGGTTGCCGGGATCGACCAGCCGCAGCCCGGTCCGCCCGCTGATCGGGGAGGTGATATGGCAGAATTCCAGATTGAGCCGCGCCGTCTCGATCGCCGCCTCGTCGCCGGCGATGTTCGCCTGGTACTGCGCCACCATCGCCGTCTGCGTGTCCACCTGCTGGCGGGAGGCGAAGTCGCTGCGCGCCAGGTTGGAATAGCGCGTCAGGTCGATGCGGGCATTGGCCAGCAGCGCCTGATCGGCGGCCTTCTTGGCCTGGGCGGCGGCGAGCGCGGCTTCATAGGGGCGCGGGTCGATCAGCGCGATCGGGTCACCCTGCTTCACCTCCTGCCCTTCGGTGAAGAACACCTTGTCCAGCGTGCCATCCACCCGGGCGCGCACCAGAACCGCATAATAGGCCTGCACCGCGCCGATATTGCTCAGCAGGACCGGCACGTCCTGGCGCTTGGCGGTGGTGGCCTGCACCGGGATGCCGGGCGGCGTCTGTGCCGCCGCCGGAACGGTTGCGAGCAGGGCCAACAGCAGGCACATACCGGTTCTGCGCATCCGCCCATCTAGAAGCGACCGGCGCCGGAAAGCAACTGTCTCCCGGCGCCGGGCACGGCTGCGACGGGCGCGGCGCGATAGGCGGCGAGGCTGCGGTGGGTCGGCCGTCCGGGCGCCGGCGCGGGGCGGCCTGCCCCGGCATGCAGGAACGGCCGCGGCGGCATGCCGCCGCCCGGCAGCACGCCCCCCGCCGCCGGCATGACGGCAAGCTCCGCCGGCGCCGCCGCGCCGGCAGCGGCGCGCTCCGCCGGCCAGGCCGCCAGCACCTTGCGCCGGTAGTCGTCGGCCAGCGCCGGGGTGGCGGAGTGGTACAGCGCCGCCGCCTGCGCCCAGTCCCCGGTCGCGGCATGCAGCGCGGTCAGGAAGCGGGCGGCGTAGTCCGCATTGGCGGCGGGATCGAAGGCGGCGTCCAGGCTCGGGAAGGCATCGGGATGGTGCAGCAGATTGACCTGCATGCAGCCGACATCCACGGACCGCACGCCCGCCGCCTGCAAGCCGCGCACGGCGGCGATCGCCGCCGCCTTGGACGCGAACACCTGCCCGCTGCCGGCGGCGTCGATCGACCAGGGCCAGGGATCGACATGGCCGTCGGCGGCGCGCCGCCCGCTCTCCACCCGGCCGATCGCCGCCATCAGCCCGGCCGGGATGAAGTGGCTGCGCTCGGCCGCGGCGATCGCGGCGCGGCACTGCCGGCCGGGATCGTCGTCCGGGGCGGCCAGCGCCGGGCCGGCGGCGAGTGGCAGCAGCAGGAAAAGCCAGG
>JAKAZX010000494.1 GCA_021826485.1 Pseudomonadota bacterium
CCCGAACCGGAGGCGACCGCGCGCCTTGCCGCCGCGCCGCGCCCGGCGACGCTGGGCGGGGTGCGGCTGATGCCGGCCGGGCGGCTCGGGCCGGGAGGCTGGCTGCTGCTGCGCGAGGCCGCCGCGCTGGCCGGCGCGATCCCGGCGCGGCCCGGCGCGCTGTGGGACCGCCGCTTCCGCCTGGCCGCGCCGGCGGCGCTGCCGTCGGGCCTGATGCTGGGCGCGCTCGGCCCCGCCGCGGCAGGGCTGCGCCGCCGGAGCGCCCTGCCGGCCGCGGTGCTCGCCACCCTGCCGGCGCTGTGGCGGGACGGGACGCTGGTGGCAGTGCCCGCTTTGCGCTATTCTGAGGGTTCATGGCCCGTTGCCTGCCGCACGGAGTTTGCGCCTGCCCTGCCGCTCGCCGCCGCACCCTTTGCGCCGGAGACAGCGGAGGCATGGGCGGCGCAGTGACAGGGCGGGGATGCGCAGGGCCGCTCGGCACCCTATGTTGATCGCAGCACGCCGCGGGGCCGAAGCGTTGCGTCTGTCGGGTTATGCTGGCGCCGGTGCGGCGCAGGATGGCATGATCCGCGACCGGATCGGGATGACGGCCCCGCTGCACGACGGAACGGCCGGGTTCGGCCAGGGAACATGATGAGCAATTTCGGCCGCAACCTTGCGCTCTGGGTCATCATCGCACTGCTGCTGGTGGTGCTGTTCAACCTGTTCCAGCCCGGCGCCGGGCGCAGCGTCGATGCCCAGATCGCCTACTCCGACTTCATCGGCGAGGTGAACGCCGGCCGGGTGCGCGAAGTGGCGATCCAGGGCCGCACCGTCACCGGCCATCTGACCGACAACCGCACCTTCCAGACCTACATGCCGGAGGACGCCACCCTCGGCCAGCGGCTGATCGACAAGGGCGTGCGGGTGATCGCCAAGCCCGAGGAAAGCGATGTGCCGCCGCTGCTGCACATCCTGCTGAACTGGTTCCCGATGCTGCTGCTGATCGGCGTCTGGGTATTCTTCATGCGCCAGATGCAGGCCGGCGGCGGGCGGGCGATGGGGTTCGGCAAGTCGCGCGCCAGGATGCTCACGGAAAAGCAGGGCCGCGTGACCTTCGACGACGTGGCCGGGATCGACGAGGCCAAGAGCGAGTTGCAGGAGATCGTCGAGTTCCTCAAGGACCCGCAGAAATTCCAGCGGCTGGGCGGCAAGATTCCCAAGGGCGTGCTGCTGGTCGGCCCGCCCGGCACCGGCAAGACGCTGCTGGCGCGCGCCATCGCCGGCGAGGCGAACGTGCCGTTCTTCACCATTTCCGGCTCCGACTTCGTCGAGATGTTTGTCGGCGTCGGCGCCAGCCGGGTGCGCGACATGTTCGAGCAGGGCAAGAAGAACGCGCCCTGCATCATCTTCATCGACGAGATCGATGCGGTCGGCCGGCACCGCGGCGCCGGCCTGGGCGGCGGCAATGACGAGCGGGAGCAGACGCTCAACCAGATGCTCGTCGAGATGGACGGGTTCGAGAGCAACGAGGGCGTCATCCTGATCGCCGCCACCAACCGTCCGGACGTGCTGGACCCGGCGCTGCTGCGGCCCGGCCGGTTCGACCGGCAGGTGGTGGTGCCGAACCCGGACGTGAACGGGCGCGAAAAGATCCTGCGCGTGCACATGCGCAAGGTGCCGCTCGCCTCCGACGTGGACCCGAAGACGATCGCGCGCGGCACGCCCGGCTTCTCCGGCGCCGACCTTGCCAATCTGGTGAACGAGGCGGCGCTGCTGGCGGCGCGCATCGGCAAGCGCGTGGTGGCCATGGCGGAGTTCGAGAACGCCAAGGACAAGGTGATGATGGGCGCCGAGCGGCGCAGCCTGGTGATGAGCGAGGGCGAGAAGCGGATGACCGCCTATCACGAGGCGGGGCATGCGCTGTGCGCGATCCACGAGCCGGAATGCGACCCCGTCCACAAGGCGACGATCATTCCGCGCGGCCGGGCGCTCGGCCTGGTGATGAGCCTGCCAGAGGGCGACCGCTACTCGAAAAGCAAGTCCAAGCTGCTCGCCGAGCTGACCATGGCGATGGGCGGCCGGGCGGCCGAGGAGATCATCTTCGGGAGCGACAAGGTGTCCACGGGCGCCGGCGGCGACATCAAGGCGGCGACCGATCAGGCGCGCCGCATGGTCACCGAATGGGGCATGAGCGACAAGCTCGGCATGATCGCCTATGGCGACAACAGCCAGGAAGTGTTCCTCGGCCATTCGGTGACGCAGAACAAGAACGTCTCCGAGGTCACGGCGCGGGAGATCGACGCCGAGATCAAGGGGATCATCGACGCCTCCTATGGCCGGGCCAAGAGCATCCTGACCGACAATCTGGAAGAACTGCACCGGCTGGCGCGCGGGCTGCTGGAATACGAGACGCTGAGCGGCGACGAGATCCGCACCGTCCTGCGCGGCGAGCCGGTGATCCGCAAAGTGGTGGATGAGCCGGCGCCGGAAAGCCGCCGCGCCTCCGTCCCCGCCGCCGGCCGGCCGCTGCCGCCCGCCCCGGGCGGGCTGGGCGCGGCGCCGCAGCCGGGCTGACCGCCTGATCGAGCCGCTCGGCCTGCTGCACGGCCGCGCCGCGCGGGATGCGGTGCGGCAGGGCGCGGCCTTGTGGCTCGCCGGCGGACCGCTGGCCTTCGCCCTCGTGCGCACTGCGGCCGGCGGCCCGATCCTGCCGGTGACCCAAATGCCCGCCGAACTGACCGCGCCGCTCGCCGCGCCAGCGCCCCCATGGGCGGGGCTGCCGGCCGGCCGGCCGGCGGTG
>JAKAZX010000495.1 GCA_021826485.1 Pseudomonadota bacterium
GCCGGGGAGCGCGCGGCATGAGCGTCGCGCGCGACACGCCGCTGCTGGCCCGCTACGCCGAAAGCCTGTTCTGGATGGCGCGCTACCTGGAGCGCGTGGAGAACACGGCGCGGCTGGTGGACGTAACGCAGACCGCCGAGGCGCCGGGGCGGGAAGCGGAAAGCTGGTTCGCCCTGGTGCGCATCAACGCCGACGAGGCCTGCTTCGCCGAGCGCGGTCTGGCCCCCGGCGCGGATGCGGTGAAGCGGTTCTATCTGCTGGATGCCGGCAATCCGACCAGCATCCCGGCGAGCCTGAATGCCGCGCGCACCAATGCGCGCACGCTGCGCCCGCTGATCTCGACCGAGATGTGGACACAGCTCAACGTGCTTCACCGCGACATGACGGCGATCCCGCCCGACGCGCTGGAGGGCGACCGCCTGTCGCGCCTGTGCCGGCTGCTGAAGGAAGGCGTGCAGACCCATACCGGCATCACCGAAGGCACGTTCTTCCGTGACCAGGGCTGGTTCTTCTACCAGTTGGGCCGGCTGATCGAACGCGCCGACCAGACCACGCGGCTGCTCGACATCCGCTATCACCTGCTGGTGCCTGCGGCCGGTGAGGAGCGGCGGGTGGCGGAGCTGACGCAATGGGGCTCGGTGCTGCGCGCCGCCGCCGGCTATCACGCCTTCCGCCGCGTGGCACCGCCCGGCTTCACGCCGGAGGATGTCGTCGCCTTCCTGCTGACCGACACGGCGTTTCCCCGCAGCGTGCGGCTGTGCGTCGAGCAGATGGAATGGCTGCTCGGCCAGTTGCGCGGCCGCTACGGCCTGCGCGGCACCGTGCCCGCGCTGGAACGCATCGAGGAGTTGCGCGCCGGCCTGCTCGGCCGGCCGGTGGAACGGATCATCGCCGACGGGCTGCACCAGTTCCTCGACGGCGTGCAGCGCGACCTGATCCTGCTCGCCGCCGAGATCGGCACCGCCTTCTTCCGCGACTGGCGGCCGCTGGAACAGTCGCAGGCGCAATCGCAGCAGGCGTAGCGCAGTACCGTCAGTGCGAGGCGAAACCGAAGCAATCCCGCAGCGCGCCGCCGCCGGGTGCGACAGGCCCGGGCTTCTGGACTGCTTCGTCGCTCCGCTCCTCGCAGTGACGGTCCCGCGTCCTTGCGAGCGCAGCGACGCAATCCAGAAGTTTGCAGCGGAGTCCTGGCGGCACGATCAGCAGGACGCTTACGATGCGGCCTCGCCGGCGGGCGCGAGGCTGACCAGTTCCGTGCCGTCCTCCACCAGATCGCCGGCGCGACAGCGTACGGCATCGACGAGGCCGGCCGCCGGTGCGGTCAGGCGCATCTGCACCTTCATCGCCTCCAGCACCAGCAGCACGGCGCCGCGTTCGACGCGGTCCCCCTGCGTCACCATCACTTCCAGCACGCGGCCCGGCATCGGCGCCAGTACGCGGCCGCCGCGCGCATCCTCGGACTGCTTCGGCGCCAGCGGATCGACGAAGCGCAGCATGTGGGCGACGCCGTCGCGGAACACCGCCACGTCATCGCCGCGCGCGACGGCGCGCAACCGCACGCCCGCGTCGTCGATGCGCAGCGCCAGCATCCCGTCCGTCGCCGCGCTCGCCCGCACCTCCGCCGCGCCGTCGGGCAGATCGAGGCGGAAGCTGCCGTCGGCGCGCAGATGTGCGCGCAGCCGCAGGGTCGCCTCGCCCGCCGTCACCTCGAAATCCTGCCAGCCGTCGCCGTTCAGCCGCCATGCCGTCGCCAGCGCCCAGGGCGACCACGGATCGGCCGCATCCGCCGCCGTGGCCTGCCGCAGATCGAGCAGGCGGCGCTGCACCGCCGCCGCCAGCACCGCGCGTGACGGCGGCGGCGGCGGGGCGAGCAGCATTTCGGCGTGGCGCGGGATGAAGCCGGTATCCAGCGCGCCCGCGGCAAACGCCGGATGCGCGGCGATCGCGCGCAGCAGCGGCAGGTTGGTCGCGACGCCGGCGATCTCGTATTCCGCCAGCGCCTGCGCCAGCCGCCGCACCGCGGCCGGACGGTCGGCGGCGTGCACGATCAGCTTGGCGATCATCGGATCGTAGTGAACGCTGATCGCGTCGCCCTGCCGCACGCCGCTGTCCACGCGCACGCCGGCCGTTTCCTGCGGCGCGCGCAGATGGTGCAGCGTGCCGATGGATGGCGCGAAGTCGCGCGACGGGTCCTCGGCATAGACGCGCATCTCGATCGCGTGGCCGTCGATGCGCAGCGCGTCCTGAGGCAGCGGCAGCGTCTCGCCGGTGGCAACCTGCAACTGCCATGCGACGAGGTCGAGGCCGGTGATCGCCTCCGTCACCGGATGCTCGACCTGCAGGCGCGTATTCATCTCCATGAAGTAGAATGCGTCACCCTCGGCGATGAACTCCACCGTGCCGGCGCCGACATAGCCGACGGCGCGCGCCGCGGCGCAGGCGGCCTCCCCCATCGCGCGGCGGCGTTCGGCGGTCATTCCGGGGGCCGGCGCCTCCTCGACCACTTTCTGGTGGCGGCGCTGGATCGAACAGTCGCGCTCGAACAGCGACACCACATTGCCGTGCGCGTCGGCGAACACCTGCACCTCGATATGGCGCGGGCGGCCGAGATAGCGTTCCAGCAGCACGCGGTCGTCGCCGAAGGCGGCGCGCGCCTCCCCCTGCGCCAGTGCCAGCGCCTCGGCGAAGGCGGCTTCGTCGGGCACCACGCGCATGCCCTTGCCGCCGCCGCCGGCGGTCGCCTTGATCAGCACCGGATAGCCGATGCGCGCCGCCTCCGCCC
>JAKAZX010000055.1 GCA_021826485.1 Pseudomonadota bacterium
CGGCAGCACGACAGGTTCATGCTCTTCCCCGTCATAGGTGGCGCGGAAATCCACCGCGTCGTCATCGATGCCGGCCAGCAGCGCGCGCGCCACCTCGGTCAGCCGCGCTTCCGTGTAGCGCATGGCGGCCGGGTTATCGCCGTCGATATTGCCGAAATTGCCCTGGCCTTCGACCAGCGGGTAGCGCACGGCGAAATCCTGCGCCAGCCGCACCAGCGCGTCGTACACCGCGACATCGCCGTGCGGATGGAACTTGCCGATCACGTCGCCGACCACGCGCGCGCATTTCTTGAAGCCGGAAGTGGGATCGAGCCGCAACTGGTGCATCGCGTAGATCAGCCGCCGGTGCACGGGCTTCAGCCCGTCGCGCACGTCGGGCAATGAGCGCGACATGATGGTGGACAGCGCATAGGCCAGATAGCGTTCGGACAGCGCGTCCGAAAGCGGCGTATCCTCGATCCGTCCGATCAGCTCATCCGGCATCCGCAGCAGTCTCCGCAAGCGTGGTGACAAGGTCGTACAGGGCGACTCGCGCCGCCGGCAACGGGCGATGGTGGTGGCCGAAGGCGTCGCGGGCCAGGAAATGCCCGGTCAGCCGCAGCCCGTCCCGCCAGCCGGCGGCATCGCCCGGCGCGTCGGTCAGCAGGAAGCCCGGCAAGGGCAGCAGGCGGGACCGCCAGTCCCCGGCCGCCGCATCCGACACCGCCCGCCCGGTGCGTGGCGACACCCAGTGCAACCCCACCGTCGCGCCGCTGACCGCGCAGGCGTCAAGCGTCAGCCCATAGCCGAGATCGGCGAGCAGCAGCGATTCCCAGCGCACCAGCGCGCCCAGCACCGCCGGCCCGGCGGCAAGCCGGGCGAGCAGGCGGAGCAGCCCGGCGAACACGCGCGGATGCGCCTCCCGCTCCGGCAGCGCGCCTTCGGCCACGGCGCAGGCCGCGCGCAGGATGGCGAGCGCCAGCCGGTCGTCCATCGCCAGCGCCGCCGCCGGGTGGACCAGTTCCGCCGACAGGCTGCCCAGTTGCTCCGCCAACCGCGCCACCCAGCGCGCCTGCACCACATTGCCCGGCTGCCAGACCGCCGCGCGCCCGCGCGCCAGCCCGCCGCGCGCAAGGCCGCGATGCGCCCCGTGATCCTCCGTCATCACCGTCACCACCGCATCGCCCTCGCCATAGGGGCGGGCGTCGAGCACGATGGCGGGGGCATCCCATTCCATGGGACGCGTTTACCGGATCGCAGCCGGCTTAGCACTTCGCACGAAGCCGTACAGCGGAAGACGGGGAGGCGATCGTGATCGGACGTGCGCGCTCGTCAATATGACGCCGCTGATCCCTCCTAAGTGCCTCATGCACTACTTATACTGTGTATGCATAAATCGTAAGTAGTTTGCGGCTGACGTCACATACTGACGCTCATTCGGTCGCGCTTGTCTCCGAAGGATGTCGATAAGTACTTGGGAAGGTCCATGCTTCACCCTTCTCAGAAAAGAACGCTCGGCCGCCCATACCTCATCGCGCAGAGCCAATAGTCTATCAAACTCAGCACGCACGGCCGGATTACAGACCAATCGGCCTTCCGACTCCGCAGCCGACCGCCCCGCCAGAAGGTTGGAGCTTGTGGCTATCTCGTTTTCGACCGTTACGCGCGACGTTTCGGCGTTCCAGTTTTCCCGATAACTCCGTTTTGCGAGTTCTTGCAGCCACTCCTCGCGTCTTCGCTCACCGACCTGTCGTGTATCTTCTAGCGGCGTTTTACTAATGTTTTCGGGGCGTACATACCCGATCAGATGCCCGTCCTTGTCGTAAATATCCATTGCGCGCCCCCGCTCCCCAACGTTCGTTGATACGGATAATCGTATTTAGACGCAATGAATGCGGGCCCCGCCGCGCATCGTAGCGAACTCGGTTGGAGTCCCGAGAAATGTGATTACTCGAACTCCGTCGCCAGCCCGGGATCGCGCCGGTGCGCGAACATGCGCCGCACCTGATGGGGCAGCACGCGGCTGGTGGACAGGTCGGCGGGCAGCGCGTCCTCGGTGAAGAAGGCGACCTCGGAGGTTTCCAGGCTCGGCGTCGCACTGCCGCCGATGATGTCGCAGAGGAAGAACAGCTTGCAGGCCGCGAACGGCGACGGCCCGTGCCCCTGCCGGGTGCGGTCCCAGACCGCGGCGAGCTTGGTCACGCGCACCACAAATCCCGACTCTTCCAGGACTTCCTTGGCGGTGTTCTCCGCCGGGGTCAAGTTCACGTCGGCCCAGCCGCCGGGCAGCGTCCAACGCCCGCCATCCAGCACCTCGCGCACCATCAGGATCGCCCCGTCGGCGTCGAACGCGGCGGCGCGCACATCGATCTTGGGGGTGGCGTAGCCCTCCTGCGCGGCGAACAGCGCCTCGATCGGCGCGGGGTCGCCGCCCATCGCCATCGCGCGGGCGGCCAGGGCGCGAAGCTGCTGGTAGCGCTCCCGGTCATAGGGATCGCGGGTGAAGGCAAGCCCGGATTGCGCGATCGCCTGCATCTCCCGCGCCAGGGCGAGCCACGGCGGCTCCGTCACGCGGGGTCCACCGGGCGGGGGCGCCCGTCGTCGCCGATGGCGACGAAAATGAAGGTGGCCGAGGTGACCTTGCCGACCTCCCCGCTGCGGGACCGTCGCCAGGCTTCGATGAAGATGCGGATGGAGCTGCGGCCGATGCCGACGATGCTGGTGTAGATGCTGACCTCATCCCCCACCTTCACCGGGCGGTGGAAGGTCATGGAATCGACCGCGACCGTCGCCGTCCGCCCACCCACCCGGCGCCAGGCAGTGACGCCGCCGGCAAGGTCCATCTGGGCCATCAGCCAGCCGCCGAAGATGTCGCCGTTCGGGTTGGTGTCGGCCGGCATGGCGACCGTGCGGATCGCCGGGATGCCGGGCGGCGGAGACTCGGGCTCGCTCACGGCGGGTCCTCCAGTCCGATCGCGCGCAGCCGTGCCGCCTCCTCGTCCCAGCCGGCCCGCTGCTTGACGTTCAGGAACAGATGCACCTTGCGGTCCAGCAGCCGCGCCAGTTCGGTGCGGGCACGCGCCCCGATCTCGCGGATGCGGGCGCCACGCTCGCCGATCAGGATCGCCTTGTGGCCCGGCCGCGCCACGTAGATGGTCGCCTCCACCCGCACCGACCCGTCCGGCCGCTCCCGCCACGACTCGGTCTCCACGGTGGCGCCGTAGGGCACTTCCTCGTGCGTCTGCAGGAAGATCTGTTCGCGCACCAGTTCGGCCGCCAGCAGCCGGTCCGGCAGGTCGGTGAGTTCGTCGGGGGGATACAGATACGGCCCCTCCGGCATCGCGGCGGCGAGGCGGTCGAGCAGCCGGTCCAGCCCGTCGCCGTTGGCTGCCGAGACCATGAACGTCTCGGCGAACGGCGCCAGCCCCGACAGCTCCGCGGTCAGCGGCAGCAGCCGCGCCGGGGCGAGCAGATCGACCTTGTTCAGCACCAGCCACAGCGCCCCGCCGCGCTTGCCGAGCGTGCGGGCGATCTCCCGCACCGGCTCGGTGGCGCCGGACCTGGCATCGACCAGCAGCAGGACGAGGTCGGCATCCGTCGCCCCGCTCCAGGCGGCGGCGACCATCGCACGGTCCAGCCGCCGGCGCGGGCGGAAGATGCCGGGCGTATCGACCAGCAGCACCTGCGTCTCCCCGCGCATCAGCACGCCCAGCACGCGCATGCGGGTGGTCTGCGCCTTGGGGGAGACGATCGACAGCTTGGCGCCGGTCAGCCGGTTGAGCAGCGTCGATTTGCCGGCATTCGGCGCCCCGACGATCGCGGCGAAGCCGCAGCGCGTGGTCACGCCCGCCGCCCGGTGAGCTGGCCGAGCAGATCGGCGGCGGCCAGCCGCTCGGCCGCCCGCTTGCTGCCCGCCCGCCCCTCACCCCGCGCGCCGGCGGCGGCGACGGCGATGATGAACACCGGATCGTGCGGCGGCCCCTCGCTGCGCAGCATCTCGTAGTTCGGCAGCGGCAGGCCGCGGCCCAGCAGGTATTCCTGAAGGCCGGTCTTGGGGTCCTTGGGCGGCGCCGTCATGCCCTCCATCGCCGCCGTCCAGGCGCGGCGGATGAAGGCGCGGGCCGGCGCCAGCCCGCCATCCAGATAGAGCGCGCCGATCAGCGCCTCGGTCGCGTCGGCCAGCACGGTGGCGCGCTGTCGCACGCCCGCCCGCGCCTCTCCGGCCGAGACGGCCAGCAGGTCCGGCAAGCCAAGCTCCTCGGCGATCGCCGCGATGGCGGGTTGGGAGACGAGATGCGCGAGCCGCGGACCCAGGGCACCCTCCTGCTCGGCGGGAAACCGCTCGGCGAGCCATTCGGCGATCAGCAGGCCGAGCACCCGGTCACCGATGAATTCCAGCCGCTCGTTCGACCCGGCGCCGCCGGAGGACACGCTGCGGCCCCGCCCGACCACCCGCGCCGGCACGGCGGAGCGATGCGTCAGCGCCTCGCGCAGCAGCGCGGGCCGGGCGAACTGGTGGCCGACCAGCGCGGCGGCGGCGCTCAGTGGATCCCGGTGAACAGGCGCGACCAGCGAATCTCGAACGGCCACTCCCACACCTCCCACCAGGGCGACGTGGCATCGATGGAGAAGAAGATGAACTCGGCGCGACCGACCAGGTTCTCCACCGGCACGAAGCCGACGGCGTTCAGCACCCGGCTGTCCAGGCTGTTGTCGCGATTGTCGCCCATCGCGAACACGTAGCCGTCGGGAACCTTGTATTCCTGGGTGTTGTCGAGCGGCTGGTCGTCCGACGCCTTGAGGATTTCGTGGGTGGCGCCGTTCGGCAGCGATTCGATGTAGCGCTTCAGCAGCATCTTCGGCCCGTCGCCCTCGGCCACGTATTCGCCGTCCGGCTTGCGGGGCACCTCGGTGCCGTTGATGTAGAGCTGGCCGTGAATCATCTGAATGCGGTCGCCGGGCAGGCCGACGATGCGCTTGATGTAGTCGGTCGAATTGTCGCGCGGCAGCTTGAACACGGCGACATCGCCGCGCTGCGGCAGGGCGCCGAAGATGCGGCCGTGGAACGGCACCTCCAGGAAGCTCGGCAGCGAGAAGCGGGAGTAGCCGTAGGAGAATTTCGAGACGAACAGATAATCGCCCACCAGCAGCGTCGGGATCATCGAGCCGGAGGGGATGTTGAACGGCTCGAACGCCACGGTGCGGATCACCACCGCGATCACGACGGCATAGACGATGGTCTTGACGGTTTCGAGGATACCGCCCGACTTGCGCTTGGCCATGCTGGACTGGGACATCAGTGCTTTGGATGCGGAACGGTCGGGCGGAAGCCGGGCCGGCGGCCGCAGTCGCCGCCCGCTGCGGGGCATGAAGCCCAGCCGGCCGGGCATGTCAAGGAAGGGCGACCGGGGGGGCGGGCGAGCGGACACCCCATCGGCGCCTCCCGTGGCCATTCCATGTCAGGCTGTCGGGCCGCGCTGCGGCTCCGCCGAAATGATGACCTGGGCGAAGGCATAGGGATATTCGTCGGTCATCGTCAGGTCGATCCGCGCCGTGTGCCCGGGCGGGGTCAGGGCGGCGAGCCGGTCGGCCGCGCCGCCGGCAAGCCGCATCGTGGGCTGGCCGCCGGGCAGGTTCACCACCCCCAGGTCGGACATGAACACGCCCTGGGCGAAGCCGGTGCCGAGTGCCTTGGCGCACGCCTCCTTGGCAGCGAACCGCTTGGCGTAGGTGCCGCTGCGGGCGTTGCCGCTGCGCCGCTCCGCCTTGCGCCGCTCGATCTCGGTGAACACGCGCAGCAGGAAGCGGTCGCCGAACCGCTCGATCGCGCGCTCGATCCGGCGGATGTCGCAGATATCGGACCCGAGACCGAGGATCACGCCCGTGCCCGCTCCACCTGATGCACGCCAGAGGAGGCGCGCAGCCCGGCGATCACGGTGGCGAGATGGCGCACGTCGCGCACCTCCACGTCCACCAGCAGTTCGAAGAACTCGCTCTGCCGGTTCACCACACGCAGATTGGCGATGGCGCCCTCGTGCTTGGCGATCGCGTTGGCGACGGTGGCGAGCGTGCCGGGCGCGTTCTGCGCGATCACGCTGATGCGGCCGGTGCGCCCCTCGCCGCGCGCGGTGCCGGCCGTGAACGCCGCCGGCTCCCAGTCCACCTCGATGAACCGCTCGGGCGTGGCGGCGAAGCTTTCCAGCGTCGGGCAGTCGCGGGCATGGATCGTCACCCCCTTGCCGGTGGTGACGATGCCGACGATGCGGTCGCCCGGCAGCGGGTGGCAGCAGCCGGCGTAATGGATCGCCATGCCGGGCACCAGGCCGCTGATCGGCAGGTCGGCGGAGCGGCCGGCCGGCCGGCTGGACGGGCGCGGCGGCAGCGATGGCATCAGCCGCGGCGCGCGCGGCGCCTGCCGCAGCTCCGGATAGGCGGCGGTGACGACTTCCTTGGCGCCCAGATCGCCCTTGCCGACCGCCAGATAGAGGTCGGCCAGCGTCGCCTGCTTCAGCGGCTTCAGCGCGCCGTCCAACACCTTTTCCGATCCGTCCAGCCCTTCCTGGCGGAACGCCTTGGCGATCGCCGCCTTGCCGGCATCCAGATATTGCTGGCGCTGCTGCTGCTGGACGTAGCGGCGGATGCGCGCGCGCGCCTTGCCGGTGACGACGAACCGCTCCCATTGCGGGCTGGGTGTGCCGGCGCGGGAGGTGAGGATTTCCACCTGATCGCCGTTCTGCAGCTCATGGCGCAGCGGCATCAGCCGGCCGTTGATCTTGGCGCCGACGCAGGTGTCGCCGACCTGCGAATGCACCGCATAGGCAAAGTCCACCGGCGTCGCACCGCGCGGCAACTGGATCAGTTGCCCCTTCGGCGTGAAGCAGAACACCTGATCCTGGTACAGTTCCAGGCGGGTGTTCTCCAGGAACTCGTCGGGGGTGGAGTTCTCCAGGATTTCCAGCAGGTCCTGCACCCAGCCGAACCGCGCCGCCTCCGCCGCCACCGCTTCCGGCTGCTTGTAGAGCCAGTGCGCGGCGACGCCCGCATCCGCGATCTCCTGCATCTGCAGCGTGCGGATCTGCACCTCGATCTTCTGGTTGCGCGGCTCGCGCAGCGTGACGCCGGTGTGCAGGCTCTGGTAGCCGTTGCTTTTCGGGGTGGAGATATAGTCCTTGAACCGGCCGGCGATCACCGGATAGGCGGCGTGCACGGCGCCCAGCGCGGCGTAGCACGCCTCCCGCGTCGGCACGACGATGCGGAACGCCATGATGTCGGAAAGCTGCTCGAACTGCACGTTGCGGCGCTGCATCTTCTCCCAGATCGAGAACGGCGACTTCTCGCGCCCCGTCACCTCCACCACCTCGACGCCGGCATCGCGGCAGACGCGGGCCAGCTCGTCGCGCACCTCCTCGATCACGTCCGCGCCCTGGCCGCGCAGGAAGTTCAGCCGCGCCTGGATGGTGTCGTGCGCCTCCGGCTCCAGTTGCGCGAAGGCCAGCGTCTGCAACTCGTTCTTCACCGCCTCCATGCCGATGCGCTCGGCGAGCGGGGCGTAGATGTCCATCGTCTCGCGCGCGATGCGCTTGCGCCGCTCCGGCTGCGGGACGAAATGCAGGGTGCGCATGTTGTGCAGCCGGTCGGCGAGCTTCACCAGCAGCACGCGGATGTCGCGGCTCATCGCCAGCACCAGCTTGCGGAAGTTCTCCGCCTGCTTGGTGCGGTCCGATTGCAGTTCCAGCCGCGTCAGCTTGGTGACGCCGTCGGCCAGCAGCGCGATTTCATGGCCGAACTGTTGATCGATGTCGCGCAGGGTGATGCGCGTGTCCTCGATCGTGTCGTGCAGCAGGCCGGTGGCGATGCTGGCGGTATCCAGCCGGTAGCCGGCGAGGATGTCGGCGACCGCCAGCGGATGGCTGATATACGGGTCGCCGTTGTCGCGCCGCTGCATGCGGTGGGCGTCGTCGGCGAGCACATAGGCCCGCGAGATCAGATCGAGGTCGGCCCGCGGGTCATAGCCGCGCACGCGGGCCAGCAGGGCGGCGGCCGGGCGAGGCAGGCCGGGCGCAGGGGTGTCGGGGGCGGTGCTGGGGCCGTCCGGGGCGGGGCGCGCCGCGGCGCGCCAGAACTCTGCTGCGCCGCCTGTCATTCCGCCCCTATCGCTTGCCGGCCGCCCCGCGCAACTCCGCCTCGATCGCCGCCTCGATATCCTCGGCGGGCAGGTCGTCATTCTCCACCGGCAGCGTCTGCGCCTCTTCCTCGGCGCTCACGTCCTGCAGGCCGAAGATGTTCTGATCGGTCGGGATCAGGTCCATCACTTCCTCGTCCGCCGGCTCCGGCTCCGGCGCGCGCGAGAGGGATTTCACCAAATCCTGCTCCAGCTTGGCCAGCGAAATCGTCTCGTCGGCGATCTCACGCAGCGCCACGACCGGGTTCTTGTCGTCGTCGCGGTCCAGCGTCAGCTCCTCGCCGCGACTGAGGTTGCGCGCCCGCTGGGCGGCGAGCAGCACCAGCTCGAACCGGTTGGGGATTTTCTGGACGCAGTCCTCGACGGTCACGCGCGCCATGCGCTCAAGCTCCGGTCACTATGCGGGATAGCTTCACAAGATAGGGGGACGGCGGCCGCGGGGCAAGCACCATGCTGCAACACAGCATGGCAGGAATGCCCGGAATATGCGAGGAAGGGGCACCGCAGGAGAGCCGCCATGCCGACCCGCCCCGTCCCGCACACCCGCCCCGCCCGCCGGGCCGCCTGAGCATGGCGCGGCGGCGAGGCGTCTCGGGCGAGGGGCTGAACGCCTGGCCGGGCTACGTGGACGCGCTGTCCACGCTGCTCATGGTCATCATCTTCGTGCTGCTGGTGTTCGTGCTGGCGCAGGCGTTCCTGTCGGTCACCCTGTCCGGCCGGGATCAGGCGCTGGACCGGCTGAACCGGCAGATGGCCGAACTGTCGGACATGCTGTCGCTGGAGCGCGGGCGGTCGGGGGAGCTGCGGACCTCCCTCGCCCAGCTCAGCCGCGATTTGCAGGCTGCCACCGCCGCCCGCGACACACTGTCCCAGCAGCTTGCACAGTTGCGCGGCCAGGCCGACCGGCTGACCGCCGACCGCGACGCCCTGAAGGCCGAGCGCGACCGCCTGTCCGCCCGGCTGGCCGACGCCGATCTGCAGACCCGCGCCGCCCAGGCCCGCAACGGCGACCTGCAATCCCAGCTCGGCGAGGCGGTGAAGCGCGGCGATGCGACGGCGCAGGATGCCGCCTCCGCCGCGGCGCAACTGGCCGACACGCAGCGCCAGTTGCGCGCCGCCCA
Organism: Pseudomonadota bacterium; assembly: GCA_021826485.1. Lineage (GTDB taxonomy): Bacteria > Pseudomonadota > Alphaproteobacteria > Acetobacterales > Acetobacteraceae > JAFKFJ01. The sequence goes on from JAKAZX010000055.1 coordinate 9,283, forward strand.
GGCGACGCTGGAGGAGATGAAGCGCCAGCAGGCCGCACTCGACCGCACCGTGCAGACCGACAAGGCGACGCTGGAGGCGAAGCTGTCGGACCTGGCAAAGCTCGCCGAGCAGGTACGCAACCTGACCGCGCTGCGCGACGAGCTGGAGCGGCAGGCGCAGGACGCGGCGGTGCGCGCCACCACCGAGCAGGAGCGGCGGGAGGCGGTGGCGGCGCAACTGGCGGAGGAGAAGAAGCTCGGCGACTCGGCGCGCGCGCAGATCGCGGCGATGAATGCCCAGCTTGCCGAACTGCGCGACCAGCTTGCCGCGGTCGGCAAGGCGCTGGATGCCTCGGAGGCGTCCGGCAAGGACAAGGACGTGCAGATCGCCAACCTCAGTTCGCGGCTGAACGTGGCCCTGGCGCAGAAGGTGGAGGAGCTGCAGCGCTACCGCAGCGACTTCTTCGGCCGGCTGCGCGAGGTGCTGGCCAACCGGCCGGGCATCCAGGTGGTCGGCGACCGCTTCGTGTTCCAGAGCGAGGTGCTGTTCCCGGTCGGCAGCGCCGACCTGACGCAGGCGGGCCAGGACGAGATCAACAAGCTGGCCAGCACGCTGAAGGACATCGCCAAGGAAATCCCGCCCGACGTGAACTGGCTGCTGCGCGTCGATGGCCACGCCGACAGGCAGCCGATCAGCGGCGGCGCCTTCGCCAGCAACTGGGAACTCTCGGCCGGCCGGGCGATCACCGTGGTCAAGCTGCTGATCGCCGACGGCATCCCGCCGAACCGGCTGGCGGCCACCGGCTTCGCCGATTTCCAGCCGCTCGACGCCGCCGACACGCCGGACGCCTACGCCAAGAACCGCCGCATCGAAATCCGGCTGACCGACCGTTAGGGTCCGGCCCCCCTCCGCCGCCCTGGATTTGCCCGTTGACCCGGAAAAATTGCCCGTCCGGACATGACATCCGTGCCCGCTGCGGTTCGTGACGCCGCAGGCGGGCCGCGCCGCAACGGCACGGTCGGCCATGCGCGGCTGCCGCTTGTTCCGTCCCTCCCCGCCGCCTATCAGTGCGCGCCATGCGCGCCCCCGTGATCCTGTCCGTCCTCGCTGTCCTGCTGGCCCTGCCCGCCTTCGCCGACACCGTGCCGAAGCCGCCGCCGCACAAGCCGAAGCCGGGCGGCCCGCAGGCCATCGGCACGTTCGAGGACTGGACCGCCGCGACCAACAAGGAAGCCGGGCAGACGGTCTGCTATGCCTTCACCCGCGCCCGCAGCTCCTCCCCCGATCTGCCCAACCGCGGCGACGTGGTGCTGACGGTGACGGAGCGGCCGTCGGGCCGCGATGCCGTGGCGATCTCCGCCGGCTTCACCTTCGCCGCCAATGCCGCCGGCAAGCTCGATGTCGATGGCACGGAATTCGACCTCTACACCGCGCAGCGCTCCGCCTTCGCCCGCGACGGCCATGCCGCGGCGCGCGCGATGGAGCATGGCAAGCAGGCGGTGGCGCATCTGCCCGGCCCGAAATCCGCTGACGTTGCCGATACGTTCAGCCTGAAGGGCTTCGCGCCGGCCTATGCCGCGATCGTCAAGCGCTGTCCGCCGGGCAAGGCGGGAACGTGAGCGCGGCGCTCGACCTGACAGAGAGCGAGCGCGCACGCATCCTGGCGAAAACGGCCCGCTTCGCCCCGCCGCCGGCAGCACTGGCCGACGGGCGGCGCGATCTGGTGGGCCTGACGCGGCCGGAACTGGCCGCCGAACTCGCCGCGATCGGCGAGGCCCCGTTCCGCGCCAAGCAGCTCTGGCACTGGATCTATCACCAGGGGGCGACGGATTTCGCGCGCATGTCCACGATCGCGCGGCCGTTGCAGCAGAAGCTGGCGGCGCATTTCGTGATCGGCCGACCGGACGTGGCGGCCGAGCAGACCAGCGCCGACGAATCGCGGAAATTCCTGTTCCGCTTCCGCGACGGGCAGGAGGCGGAAACCGTCTACATCCCCGACCGGCAGGAAGATCGCGGTGCCGTCTGCATCTCCTCGCAGGTCGGCTGCACGCTGGCCTGCCGCTTCTGCCACACCGGTACGCAGGCGCTGGTGCGCAATCTCGGCGCGGCGGAGATCGTCGGGCAGTTCATGGCGGCGCGCGATGCCTATGGCGAATGGCCCAGCCCGAAGGGCGAGACGCCGCGGCTGCTTTCAACCATCGTCCTGATGGGCATGGGCGAGCCGCTGTACAACTACGAGAATGTCGCCCGCGCCATGACCATCGTGATGGACAACGAGGGCATCGCGCTGTCGCGCCGGCGCATCACGCTGTCCACCTCGGGCGTGGTGCCGATGATGGACCGCGCAGGGGCGGAGCTTGGCGTCAACCTCGCGGTGTCGCTGCACGCCGTCACCGACGAATTGCGCGACGAGCTGGTGCCGCTCAACCGCAAATATCCGATCGCCGACCTGATCGCGGCGTGCCGGCGCTATCCGGGCGCGTCCAATGCGCGGCGCATCACCTTCGAATACGTGATGCTCGCCGGCATCAACGATTCGCCGGCCGAGGCGCGGGCGCTGGTGAAGCTGATCGCCGGGCTGCCGGCCAAGGTGAACCTGATCCCGTTCAATCCCTGGCCGGGCAGCCCCTATGCGACCAGCACGCCGGCGGCGATCGCGCGGTTTGCCGGCATCGTGATGGATGCCGGCTATGCGGCCCCGGTGCGCACGCCGCGCGGGCGCGACATTCTCGCCGCCTGCGGCCAGTTGCGCACCGAAAGCCGCCGCGCCGCGCCGGCGCTTCAGACCACTTCCAGCCCGACCTGAATATTGCCGCGCGTCGCCTTGGAATAGGGGCACACTTCGGTATGCGCGCGGTTCACCAGCCGCTCGGCGGTCATGCGGTCCACGCCCTCGACATGCGTGCGCAGCACCACCGCAAGGAAGAAGCCGGTGGCGTTCATGTCGATCGTCACCTTGGCGGTCACGGTCACGCTGCTCACCGGCAGCTTTTCCTGACGCGCCAGATATTCGACGGCGCCGCCGAAGCAGGCGGAATAGCCGGCGGCGAAGAACTGCTCGGGATTGGTGGCGCCCGGCTTGCCCGGACCGCCGATGTCCTTGGGGACGGACAGGTCGAATTTCAGCAGCCCGTCGCTGCTCTCGACATGGCCGTTGCGGCCGCCGGTGGTGGTGGCGGTGGCGACATAGGGCATGCGTGTCTCCTTCGTGGTTCCCGGCCGGCGATCGTGGCCCGCCGCCGGGCAGATGTGGTACTGCGCCGCCGCGGGTTAAGGGCGCAAGAGGGCCTGGAGGCGGGGGCGTTCGCCTGTCACTCTGCACACAGCGACGGGACGGGGGATGCGGAATGGCACTGACCGACTGGATCGGCCGCAGCGAGACGCTGGCCGACGTGATCGCCGCGCGCCCCTGCGCCGCCCTGGCGGCGACGCTGGACCGCGGCGACCTCGCGGCCGCGCCCGGCACGGCGCTGCCGCCGCTGTGGCACTGGCTGTATTTCTGGGCCGTCGCGCCGCGCGCCGAACTGGGGCCGGACGGGCATCCGAAACGCGGCGGCTTCCTGCCGCCGGTCGCCCTGCCGCGGCGCATGTGGGCGGGCGCGCGGCTGACTTTCACCGCGCCGCTGCGGCTGGGGGATGCGGTGCAGCGCCGCTCCACCATCGAATCGGTGACGGAGAAAACCGGCCGCACCGGCCCGCTGGTGTTCGTCACCGTCCGGCACGAGATCACGCGCGCGGCGGACGGCGCACTCGCGCTGACCGAACGGCATGACATCGTCTATCGCGCCGCCCCCGGCCCGGCCGACGTCCCGCCCCCGCCGCAGCCCGCTCCGGCGCCGGCGGCATGGCGGCGGGACTGGCATCCGGATGCGGTGCTGCTGTTCCGCTACTCGGCGCTGACCTTCAACGGCCACCGCATCCACTACGACCGAAGCTATGCGACGGAGACGGAGGGCTATCCCGGCCTCGTCGTCCACGGTCCGCTGATTGCCACCCTGCTGCTCGATCTGCTGCACCGCGAGCGGCCGGAGGCGGAGGTTGCGGAATTCCGCTTCCGTGCCCTGCGTCCGACCTTCGACACGCATTCCTTCACGGTCTGCGGCGCCCCGCAGTCCGACGGCCGCACCGTGCATCTGTGGGCGCAGGACCATGAGGGCTGGCTGACGATGGATGCAACCGCCCTGATCGGCTGAGGAACCCATGCAACCGCTCACCGGCATCACCGTCGTCACGCTGGAACACGCGATCGCGGCACCGTTCGCGACGCGGCAACTGGCCGATCTCGGCGCCCGCGTCATCAAGGTGGAGCGGCCGGGCAGCGGCGATTTCGCGCGCGGCTACGATACGCGGGTGCGCGGCCTCGCCTCGCATTTCGTCTGGACCAACCGCTCGAAGGAAAGCCTGACGCTGGACCTGAAGCATCCGGCGGCGGCCGAGGTGCTGCGCCGGCTGATCGGCGGGCAGGCCGACGTGGTGGTGCAGAATCTCGCGCCGGGCGCCGCCGCGCGGCTCGGCCTCGACTATCCGACGCTCGCGGCGGCGAAGCCGGGCATCATCCTGTGCGACATTTCCGGCTACGGCAATGACGGGCCGCAGCGCGACCGCAAGGCGTACGACCTGCTGATCCAGGGCGAGGCCGGTTTCCTCTCCGTCACTGGCACGCCGGACACGCCATCGAAGGCCGGCGCATCGATCGCCGACATCGCCGCCGGGATGTACGCCTACAGCCTGATTCTCGCGGCGCTGATCGAGCGGCGGAACAGCGGGCGCGGGCAGCATCTGGACGTGTC
>JAKAZX010000496.1 GCA_021826485.1 Pseudomonadota bacterium
CACAGCACCAGGAGGCCGCCGGCCATGAACAGGTACCAGCTCAGCAGATTGAGCCGCGGGAACGCCAGGTCGCGCGCACCCAGCATCAGCGGGATGACGAAATTGCCCAGCGTGACGGGAATCGACGGCACCAGGAAGAACCACACCATGATCACGCCGTGCATGGTGAAGACGCGGTTGTAGGTCTCCGGTGCGAACAGGAAGCCGTTCGGCGTGATCAGATGCAGCCGGATCAGCGCCGCCGCGGCGCCGCCGAGGAAGAAGTATCCGGTGATCGAGCCGAGGTAGAGCAGCGCGATCCGCTTGTGATCGGTGGTGAACAGCCAGGAGGCGAGCGTGCTCCCCTCGGTCAGGTAATTCTTCGCCGGATGCTCGATATCGCGGATCGCCGGGGCTTCGGCCGTGATGCTCATCCTTGCGGCTCCTCGCGCCCGGCTGGCGACAGCGATTTGATGTAGGCGATCAGCTTGACCAGATCTTCCTCGCTCACCCGCCCGGCGAAGGAGGGCATGACCGGCGGGAAGCCGGCGACCCGCTGCTTTTCCGGCTGGACGATGCAGTCGCGGATGTAGCGGTCATCGGCCACCACGACGCGGCCGTCCGCCAGCGGGACCGGGCTGCCGTACAGGCCCTCGAACCGCGGGGCGTGCACCGTGCTGTTGCCGGTGTGGCAGCCGGCGCAGCCATTGGAGATGAACAGCGCCTGTCCCGCGGCGGCGAGCGTCTCGTTCCCGCCGTTGCTGGCGAGCCAGCGCGCATAGTCCTGCGGCGACAGCACATCCACCTCGCCGACCATCAGCGAATGGTCGGCGCCGCAGAACTGGTCGCAGAAGATGTGGTAGCGGCCGATGCGGTCGGCGATGAACCACAGGGATTCGTAGCGTCCCGGCAGCACATCGCGCTTGAGGCGGAAGGCGGGCACGGCGAAATCGTGGATCACGTCCTCGGAGGTCATCAGCAGCTCGATCGACCGGCCGGCCGGGACGTGCAGCGCGTTGATCTCCCGCTGTCCGCCGGGATGTTCGACCTTCCACATCCATTGCTTGCCGACCACCCAGATTTTCATCGCATCGCCCGGCGGCCGGTTCATGCGGACGAAGATATCGGCGCCCCAGCCGAACAGGACGAAGAAGAACAGCAGCGTCGCGACGGTCCATGCCGTCTCGAAGCGCCAGGTCTTCTGCAACAGATTGCCCCGGTCGAGCGGGCTGGCGGCGCGATAGCGGATCACGTAGGCCCAGATCAGGCCGAACACCAGCGCCAGCACCGCCACGCTCATCGTGCACAGCCCGATGAACAGCCAGTCCACTTCAGCGGCGTTGCGTGACGCCTCATACATCTGCAACGCGTTCATGCACCGGGCCGCCGGGCATGGAGCAGCGCCAGCAGACCGCCGACGGTCGCCACCGTGAGCAGCGCGAACAGGCGCAGGACCCGTTCGATCGCCAGCGTGTAGCGGCCGGTGCTGGCATCATAATGAAAGCAGAGCAGCAGCACCGGGGACGGCGGTGGTGCGACGAAAGCGGCAGCGGCACGCTGCAGCGCCGCGCGCAGCGCATCCGGCGTGTAGCCGACGCCGAGCAGATAGGATGAGACGATGCCGCCCGGCGTGGTCACCACGACGCCGACCGGATGCATGAACTGCTGCAGCGCCGGATCCCAGCGGGACCGGTACCCGACGGCGTGCGCAACCGCCGTACTGTCGCCCGTCAGGAAATGCCATCCGGCCGCGGCTCCCGGAACGTCATAGCGCGCGATGTCGTCCCGCTTGGCAGCCGCCGCGTCATTCGCCGTTTCGTGCGGATCGATGCTGAGCGCGACCACCGCGTAGTCGTGGCCGGCAACCAGACCGCTGCGCTGCAGGGCGCTGAACAGATCGTCGCGCACCACGCCGCACAGGTTCGGACAATGGTAATAGCCGAGCGTCACGATTCCAGGCCGATCGCGCAGCAATGCCCCCAGCTTGACCGTGTGGCCCATGTCGTCGAGGAACGCGGCATCCCGTGGCAGGGCCGCGCCGGGATGCGGCTGAAAGCTCAGGTCGGCGAGGTTCGGCGCGGCCCGCGCCGGCACCGCGCAGGCCAGCAGCAGCAACAGGGGGAGAAGCCGCATCATTTCTGCGCCTCCGGCCAACCGGCAATGCCCTCGGCGGCAATAGCACGCATCGCATCGGCAATCGGGATATGGACGCGGCCGGCGCCACGGTCGGTCCAGCCGGCACCGTTCAGGCGCTGCATTTCCTGCTGGTAGAATTCGGACATGTCGGTGCGCGGGCTGGATTGCAGCCGCGGAAGGGGCGGCTGCGGCAAGGGATCGGGCGCGTAGCGCGTGACGAGCGTGCCGGGATAGACCAGCGCCAGGATGCCGGCCGCGGCGACCAGGCAGGCGGCGACCAGCACGACGGCGCGCAGCGCGAACCCGGCGCCGACATCCTGCGGCTCATGCCGCGGCGGCGCCATTGCGTCGTCAGGCATGCGCCTCCTCCATGCGTGGTGCCAGACGGGCGAGTCCCGCGGCGAGGCCTGCGAAGGCCAGGGCGACCGCGAAGGCGATCCACGACAGGCCGTGCGGCACCGCCGGCAGCACCAGCCACCAGACGCGCAGCACTTCCATCAGCACCAGCCACCCGGCGACCAGTGCGATCGCCATGCGGCTGCGCTGCAAGCGGGGGAAGATCAGGACGGCGAACGGCAGCAGGAAATGCCCCGCCGCGATCAGCACCACCGCACCCAGCCACACCCCCGAGGCGCGCGGCAAGTACCACCCTGATTCGCT
>JAKAZX010000497.1 GCA_021826485.1 Pseudomonadota bacterium
CCGCCCGGCGCAGCCAGACGCCGAGGGCGGCGATGATCGCCAGCGCCCCCAGCACCAGCAGCGGCGCCGACCACGGCCCGGCGGCATTCAGCAGCCCGAACGTCACGCCGCGGTTCCACACCATCGTCAGGTTGAGCACCGGCAGCACCGGCAGGCTGCCGATGTCCGGCAGGTCGAGCACCCGCAGCACCCACCACTTGCTCGCCTGGTCCGCCACCAGCACGATCGCCCCGGCGACGATGCCGAGGCCGGTCAGCCGGTTGCGCGTCACTCCGCCGCCGCCCGGCAGACCAGCCCGGATTCGACCGCATCGGCGCAGCGCAGGCACAGCGCCGGATGCGCGGGAAGGCTGCCGACCTCGGGCAGCACGCGCCAGCAGCGGGCGCATTTCTCCCCCGGCGCGCGGGCGAACACCACCGCCACGTCCGGCACGTCCTCGTCGCGATAGGCGTCGGCCGGCGCCGGCGCGTGCGAGACGGTCAGCGACGACACGATGGCAAGCTCCGTCCAGTCCGCCGCCGACAGCAGCGGATCGCCATCCGGCAGGTGCAGCACCAGCGACGCTTGCAGCGACGCGCCGATCTGCCCGGTGGTGCGCGCCCGTTCCAGGCAGCCGGTGATGACGCGGCGGATGTCGCGGATCTGCGCCCAGCGTAGATCGAGTTCCATGAATGCTTCCGCCCAGCGCGCCGGTATCTCCGGGAAATCCTGCAAATGCACGCAGGCGTCCTCGCCGAAGCGCGCCATCCAGGCCTCGTCGGCGGTGAAGCACAGCACCGGGGCGAGCCAGGTCGTCAGGCAGCGGTGCAGATGGTCCAGCACCGTGCGCACGGCGCGCCGGCGGACGCTGTCCGGCCGGTCGCAGTACAGCACGTCCTTGCGCACGTCGAAGTAGAAGGCCGAGAGATCGGCGGCGCAGAACGCATGGAGCGCGGGATACACGCCGGTCCATTCATGCGTCTCGACCGCGCCGGCGATCCGGTTGCCGAGTTCGGCGAGCCGGCCGAGCACCCAGCGCTCCAGCTCCGGCATCTCCGCCTCCGGCAGCGTCTCGGCGGGCGCGAAGCCGGCCAGCCCGCCCAGCAGCCAGCGCAGCGTGTTGCGCAGCCGTCGGTAAAGCTCGGCCTGCTGCTTGAGGATTTCCGGGCCGATGCGCTGATCCTCGGTCACGTCGGTGTTCATCACCCACAGCCGCAGGATGTCGGCGCCGTACTGCTTCTCCACCTCCTGCGGGGCGATCACGTTGCCGAGCGACTTGGACATCTTGCGGCCCTGCTCGTCCATCGTGAAGCCGTGCGTCAGCACCGCCCTGAACGGCGCGCGCCCGCGCGTGCCGACGGATTCCAGCAGCGAGGAATGGAACCAGCCGCGATGCTGGTCGGAGCCTTCCAGATACAGGTCCGCCGGCCACGGCAGGCCGCGATCCTCCAGAACGAATGCATGGGTGGAGCCGCTTTCGAACCACACATCGACGATGTCGCGCACCTGCTCGTACTCGTCGGGATTGCGGTCGGGGCCGAGGAAGCGCGCGGCCGGCGACGCAAACCACGCATCGGCGCCCTCGCTGCGGAAGGCTTCCACGATGCGCGCCATCACCGCCGGGTCGCGCAGCGGCTCGCCGCTCGCGCGATGCACGAACACCGCGATCGGCACGCCCCAGGCGCGCTGGCGGGACACGCACCAGTCCGGCCGCGCTGCCACCATGCCGCCGATGCGGTTGCGCCCGGCATCGGGCACGAAGGCGGTGTCGGCGATCGCCTGCCTGGCGCGTGCGCGGATCTGCTGTGGCCCGTCCATGCGGATGAACCACTGCGGCGTCGCGCGGAAGATCAGCGGCGCCTTGGATCGCCAGGAATGCGGATAGGAATGGGTGATCTGCCCGCGCGCCAGCAGCATCTTTGCGCCGTCCAGCGCGGTGCACACCGGCTCCGCCGCCTTGTAGACATGCTGGCCGGCGAACAGCGGCACCCAGGCGTTGAGCGTGCCGTCCGGCCCGACCGTGTCGGGCACTTCGAGCCCGTGCGCCTGGCCGAGCGCGAAATCCTCCTCGCCGTGGCCGGGTGCCGTGTGGACGAAGCCGGTGCCGGCCTCGGTTGTCACATGATCGCCCGCGAACATCGGCACGTCGAAATCGTAGCCGTGCCCGCGCAGCGGATGCGCGCAGACCATGCCGACCAGATCGGCACCCTTGACGACGCGCAGGACATGATGCGTGGCGATGCCGGCGGCGGCGCACACCTGCGGCAGCAGCGCGAGCGCGACCAGCAGAATCTCCCCGTGCCGGGCGCGGCTGCCCGGCTCCGTCTGATCGACGCGCATCACGGCGTAGTCGATGTCGCTGCCGCAGGCGATGGCGCGGTTGCCGGGAATCGTCCAGGCCGTCGTCGTCCAGATCGCGACCGAGGCGCCGCGCAGATCGTGCGCGCCCGCCGCGATCACCGGAAACCGCACGAAAATCGCCGTGCTGGTGTGGTCGTGGTATTCGATCTCCGCTTCCGCCAGCGCGGTCTTTTCCACCGGCGACCACATCACCGGGCGCAGGCCGCGATACAGCGCGCCGTTCAGCAGGAACTTGCCGATCTCGTTGGCGATCGCGGCCTCGGACGGGAAATCCATCGTCGCGTAGCGATGCTCGAAATCGCCGAGCACGCCGAGCCGCTGGAACTCCAGCGCCTGCACGCCCATCCAGTGCTGCGCATAGGCGCGGCACTCGGCGCGGAAATCCAGCACCGGCACGGCATCCTTGTCGCGGCCGGATTTGCGGTACTCCTCC
>JAKAZX010000498.1 GCA_021826485.1 Pseudomonadota bacterium
AGCCGCCGGCCGCCGAAGGCGTGCGCGGCGGCGGCGTGGCTGGCCAGGATCACGGTGCGGCCGATGGTCAGCCGGCGCAGGCTGTCCAGCACCTCCGCCTCGGTCGTGGGGTCGAGATGCGCGGTCGGCTCGTCCAGCAGCAGCAGCGGCGCGTTGCGCAGGAAGGCGCGGGCGATCGCCACCCGCTGCGCCTGCCCGCCGGACAGGCCGAACCCGCCCTCTCCGATCACCGTGTCCAGGCCCTGCGGCAGCGCCAGCGCGAAGCCGTCCACCCGGGCGGCGCGGGCGGCATCCGCCACCTCCGCGTCGCTCGCCTCGGGCCGGGCGAAGCGGATGTTCTCGCGGATGGTGCCGGCGAACAGCATCGGCCGCTGGCCGATCCACGCGGTCAGCCGCGCCAGCGCCTGCGGCACCAGCGTTGCGATGTCGGCGCCGTTCAGGGTGACGCGGCCGGCCTCCGGCTGGACGAAGCCGAGCAGGACCTCCAGCACCGTGGACTTTCCCGCCCCGGACGGACCGGCGAGGATCAGCGTCTCCCCGGCCGGCACGCGGAAGCGCAGCCCGTTCAGCGCCGGGCCGCGCGCCTTGTCCCAGGTAAAGGTCACGTCCTCGAACGCGACCGCGACGCCGCGGGCGGCGACAGTGCGCACCGGCAGGGCGGGTGCCGGCGGCGGCGCCGGCGGCAGGGCGGCCAGCGGCCCGGCGGCGCCCTGCGCCTGCATGCGGTCCTGATACGCCAGCGCGAAGCGCCGCAGCGGGGCGAAGAACTCCGCCACCAGCAGCAGGCCGAACAGCGCCGTGCCCGACGCCAGGCCGCCGGCCGCCGCGCGCAGCGCCAGCACCACCAGCGCGAGCGCCGCGGCAAGGTCGAGCGCCGCGGAGGAGAGGAAGGCGACCCGCAGCACGCGCAGGGTACGCCGGCGCAGCTCATCGGCCGCGAGGCCGAGCGCCGCCGCCTCGGCCTCCGCCCGGCCGTGCATGACGATGGTGGCGATGCCGCGCACGCGATCCAGGAACCGCACCTGCAAATGCGTCATGGCGGCGAACTGCCGGCGCGCCGCCGCCGCCGCGCCAAGGCCCGACAGGGCCATCGCCACCGGCACCAGCAGCCCGCTCGCGGCCAGGATCACGCCGCCCCAGGGGTCGCGCCAGCCGAGCGCCAGCGCCACCAGCAGCGGCCCCGCCACGGCATGGGCGGCAGCGGGCAGGTAGCGGCCGAAGAACCCGTCCAGCGCCTCGATGCGATCGACCACGATCGCGGTCAGCTCGCCGCTGTGGCGCTGGCGCAGCAGCGCCGGGCCGGCGCTGAGCAGCCGGTGCAGCGCATCGGTGCGCAGCCGCCGCCGCGCCGCCGCGCCGGCCACTGCCGCCGCCTGATCGGCGAGCACGCCGAGCCCGGCGCGCAGCACCGCGAGCACCGCGAACCCGGCGAGCAGCCGCGGCGACAGCCCGCCGCCGGCCAGCGCCGTCGCCAGCACCCCGGCCGCGCACCACGCCTGGCCGATCGCGCACACCGTCCCGGCGAGGCCCGGCAGCAGCACCCGCCGGGCCGCCCGCCCGCCCTGGCGTGACTGCTGGCGCACCCAGGCGCGGGCATCCTGTCGCGTTGCGTCCATCGGCGGCAGCTTTAGCGTACCACTCCGGCTTTGACAGGCCCGCCCCGACTCAGCCGAGCGCGCCGGGCGTCTCAGCCAGGTCATGCGCCGGCACCGCGTGCGTCTGCGCCGGGCGCAGCGTCACCCGCAGCGCGTAGCGCGTGCCGTCGTCATGCGTCACCTCCAGCACGCCGCCGAGCTGGCGGGCGAAGCCGCGGATCAACTGCATGCCGATGCCGTCGCGCAGCCCGGTCTCGGTCTCGCCCGGACCGTCGGGGATGCCGATGCCGTCGTCCTCGATGACCAGCAGCGCATCCTCCCCCGCGAGCGTCAGGGTGACGCGGATATGCCCCGCCCGGCCGCCGGGGAAGGCGTATTTGGCGGCGTTGCTGACCGCCTCCGTCACGATCAGGGCCATCGGCACCGCCTGGTCGGAGGTGATCTGCACCGCCGGCGCCTCGATGGTCAGCCCGATGCGCCCGCCCGCGACCTCGCCCATCGCGGCCAGCAACTGGTCGCACAGCTCGTGCAGAAAGCTGCGCATGTTGATCGTGTGCAGATCGCCCTGGATGTAGAGGTGCCGGTGCAGCGTCGCGAGCGCGCGCACCCGGTCGCGCGCCGCGGCGAACTCGCGCCGCGCCTCCGGCAGGCGGATGCGACTGGCCTGGAGATTGAGCAGCGAGGCGATGATCTGCAGGTTGTTCTTCACCCGGTGATGGATTTCCTGCATCAGCAGGTCCTGTTGCGCCATCGCGCGCTGCAACTGCTGCTCGCGCTCCGCCAGCGCCTGCGTGGCGGCGGCGAAGGAGGTGGCGAGATCGCGCAGTTCCGCCGGCACCGCGCGGCCCGGCGCCGGATCGAACCGCCCCCCCTGCCGCCAGGAGCGCACGGAAGCCGACAGCAGCTTGACCGGCGTGACCAGCATGACGTTGGCGCCAATCGCGACCGCCGCGAGGCCGGCGCCGAGCAGCAGCGCCAGGCCGGCGACCCGGCGCAGCAGGGTGCGGCGGGCCACCGCCAGATCATCGGTCGCATCAGTTGCGACCAGGAGCCGCAGGGTGGGATCGAGCCGGAACGTCGCCACCGCGACCGCGCGTCCGCCCGGCCCGTCCAGCCGCGCCAACCCGGCAGGGCGGGCGAGCAGGGCATCGGTTGCCGCGGGCGGCGGCAGCGCC
>JAKAZX010000499.1 GCA_021826485.1 Pseudomonadota bacterium
CCGTCGGTCGATGCGATCGTGGCGCTTGAGGAAGGACGCGGTCTGAACCGCATCGAAACCCTGCGCCGCTTCGATGCCGAAGTGCAGCGCCTGCGCGCCGGCACGCGCGCCCTGGTCGCTGGATGGAAGCACGCCGGCAAGACCATCGCCGGCTATGGCGCGGCCCGCAGCGGCCCGACGCTCATTCTCCAGCTCGGCCTCACCGGCGCGCTCGACTTCATCGTCGATGACCATCCGCAGAAAGTCGGTAAATACGAGACCGGCGACGGTATCCCGGTGGTGCCCACCGCCGAGCTGCTGCGCCGGCAACCGGACTACACCGTCATTCTCGCCTGGGTGCACGCCCAGAAGATCATCGACAGCAACCGAGAGTATCTTGAGCGCGGCGGCCATTTCGTGGTGCTGTGCCCGCAGACGCGCGTTGTCGGCAAGGACAGCCTGCCGCCGATCTGACCACCCATTTCCGCAGCCACGAAGGGCTTTGCATGGAAACCCCGAAGACCAAGGAAGCGCAGTATCAGGTGATCGTCGAGCACACCGCGGCGGCCGGGGTCGAACGCTTCGGTCTGCGCGCGAGCGAGAGTTGGTATCAGGACCCGAAGCATCTGGCCTTCCGCCTGTCGCGCTACAAATTCGTCTCCAAGATGCTGGCCGGCCGGGGGAGCGTGCTCGAGGTCGGCTGCGGCGATGCCTTCGGTTCGCGCATCGTGCAGGCCGAGGTCGGCAAATACACCGCCATCGACTTCGACCCGATCTTCATCGAGGACGCGAAAAGTCGCATGGTCCCGCGCTGGGCCTTTGACTGTTTCGTCCACGACATGCTGACCGGGCCGGTGCCCGGCGCGTTCGATGCGGTGTTCGCCCTGGACGTGCTGGAACACATCGATCCGGCACAGGAGATTTTGTTTCTGCGCAACAGCTTTGCGCCGCTAGGCCCATACGGCGTCGGCATGCTGGGCGTGCCTTCGCTAGAAAGCCAGCCTTACGCCTCCACCCAGTCGAAGCTTGGCCATATCAATTGCAAGTCCGCACCGCAGCTGAAGCAGCTGATGGAGATCTTCTTCCACACGGTGTTCATGTTCAGCATGAACGATGAGGTCGTACATACCGGGTTCCACAAAATGGCCAATTATGTCTGGGCCATCGGCACCGGCAAGCGGGACTGACATCCGGCTGCCAGCGCGTTACCTTCCACGAATCACGCTCATGCGCGCGGCCGGCGCCGCCGGTCCCGCCAGGAGGCCAGCAGCGCGGGAACGGAATAGGGCCGTAGGCGCAGGGTCAGCCAGGCCATCGCGGCGAAGCGCGCCGCCGCTCCGGGCAGAACCTGCGCGGTGCGCAGCGCGAAGCGGTCAAGTGAACCGCCGCCGCTGATCAGTGCCACCGCCGATGGGTTGATGCGCCCGCCCGGCGGCTCGATCACCAGCAGCCGCGCCGCGGCGAAGCGGGTGCGCCGCTCGAACAGCGCCGGATACCAGGCGGGATAGGGGGCGCCGAGCCGTTCCTCCATCCGCGCACGCGCGCGCGCGATCAGATCGAGCGTAACGTGCGGGTTGGCCGCCGCCGAGCGCGACACGCCACCCAGATTGATGTGCCAGACGCCCAACACCTCGGGGAAGAAGACGATCCCGTGCTGCAACGCCAGCTCGCGTGCCAGGAATGCGTCCACCATCGCGCCCAGCGTGGGATCTATTCCACCCGCCGCCAGCAGCGGTACCCGCCGCCATACCGCCCCAACGGACACGACCAGGTGATCGCCACGCCGCAGCGCCGCGGCAAAGGCGGCGGGATCGAGATAGGATTCCGTGAGGCTTGGCAGGACCGCCGGACGTAGCCCGGCGAAGCGCCCCTCGGGGTCAACCAGGCGAACCTCTCCGGCGGCCAGCGCGGCCTGCGGATGCGCTTCCAACGCAGCGACGCAACGCGCAAACAGCGCTGGCCGCGTCTCGTCATCGGCGGCGCCGAGATAAACCAGATCGCCGCTTGCTTCCGCGATGCCGCGCCGAAGCGTTTCGACGACGCCGCGATTCGGCCGTTGCGCGATGATCCGCAGCTGCGGTAGCCGCATTTGCCAGGTCGCGGCGACCGCCAGGCTGTCGTCGGTCGAGGCGTCATCGATCATCAGGATTTCATCGGCCTGGCGCGTCTGCGCGGCGAGCGCCGCGAGCGCGCGCGGCAGCAGCTTGGCGTGATTGTAATTCGGCAGTACGACCGTGAGCCGCGGTGGCGCCATCTCGACCTCGCTGGTCGCCCGCGCATGCCGGCTGGCGTGGTGGGTGTCAAGCGCAACGCCGGCGGCGCGCAAACGAGGATGCTTGACAGCCTAGACCCGGTCTGAAAAGGAGCCGGACCACCCCGCTCGCCGGCCGATGAACGGAAAGCTCCCCGAATGGTCGCATGCCAGATTTGCCGCTCCACCCGGGTGACGCCGCATCTCGACGTCGGCGCCCATCCGGTATCCTCGTTCTATCTGCCGCGACATGACACGCCCGCAGTCGCCTATGGCCTGGTCCTTGCGCAATGCGAGACATGCGGCACCATCCAGCTGACGCGGCCGGTGCCGCACGAGGCGTTGATACCGCCCTATGACTGGCTTTTCGCGCGCGAGCCGGAGGATCATCTGGACGAGGTGGTGGAGCGTCTGTGCGCCCTGCCGGGGATCGACAGCGGCGCAACCATCGCCGGACTGACCGCGAAGGACGATACCACCCTTGAACGCTTCCGCCGCCGCGGTTTCCGGAAAGTCTGGGGCGTGTCGCTTCGCGA
>JAKAZX010000500.1 GCA_021826485.1 Pseudomonadota bacterium
GCCGCCTATGGGTCGGCACCGGTTCGGACCATACCGACCGCGACGTGGAGACGCTGGGGATGACCATCTCCAAGCAAATCTGCGACAAGCCGATCGCCCCGGTGTTCTGGCCGTTCGACAGCGTGCAGGGCCATTGGGATCAGCTTCAGTTGCGCTCCTTCATCTATGAAAACGGCGCCCGCGTCGCCTACCAGTCCGGCTCGGTCGCCAGCATGCTCGACCCGCTTGAACTGATGGCGCGCTTCCCCTTCGGCGACGGCCTGCCCGAGGGCACGCTGATGTTCTGCGGCACCATGGCGGCAAAGGGCGGCATCCGCCCGTCCGACCGGTTCGAGTTCGAGATCGACGACCCGGTCACCGGACGCTCGATCGCGCATGGCTACGACATCCAGCACCTGCCGATCACCGAATGAGCGCCTCGGCCACCCTGCCGCGCCATGCCGCCCCGCCGCCGCGCGCGTCGCGTCCGCGGCTGGTGGTGGTGCGCTCGCTGCGCGAGGAGGCCTATGAGGCGATCAAACACCGCATCATCACTTGCGCGTTCCGCCCTGGCGACTACCTGAACGAGGCGTCGGTGTCGGCGATGCTCGGGATCGGTCGAACCCCGGTGCACCAGGCGCTGGATCGGCTGCGTCTGGAGGGGCTGGTGGAGGTGATGCCGCGCAAGGGCGTGATCGTGAAGCCGGTCAGCCTCGACGAGGTGATGCAGATCATCGAGGCGCGCCTGCTCAACGAGCCCGCGGCCGCGCGCCTGGCCGCCGATCGCGCGACCTCCGCCGAACTCGACGAGATCGATCGGATCGTCGCCCGCTCCGCAGCCTTCGTGCAGGCGCGCGATGTCGAACAATTGATGCTGCTGGACCGCGCCTTTCATCATCTGCTGGCGCAGGCCGGGCGAAATCTGGTGCTGGCCGAACTGCTCGGCCGCCTGCAGGACCGGTCGCTGCGATTCTGGTTCATCGCGCTCAGCTCGGCGAGCCACCATGCCGAGGTGCAGGAGGAGCATGAGGCGATCGCCGCGGCACTGCGCGCGCGCGATGGCGACGCCGCCGAACGCGCCATGCACGCCCATGTGGACAGCTTCCGACGCAACGTTGCCAGCCATATCTGACGATTTCTGAAAAGGAGTTCCCCGATGCCCTTCAACAAGCCGCATATCGAGTTCGTCCGGTTGTCCATGGAGGAGGGGTTCGCGCCCCCGCCGGGCTATCCCGACGACATCCAGCAGAAAATCCTCGCCGCCGACATCGATGAAGTCGCCAAGACCGGCAGCCGCACCCGCCTGCTGCGCTTCGCTCCGGGCGCCTACACCAAGGCACCGTTCGTGCATGACCATTGGGAGGAAGTGTATCTGGTGTCCGGAGATCTGACCGTGGGCAACGACGCGCAGGGCAATGGCGGCGAGAACTTCAAGGCGCCAACCTATGCATGCCGCCCGCCGGGCGCGGTGCACGGCCCGTTCAAATCCGAAACCGGTTGCGTGCTCTACGAAATTCACTACTACGACGAAAGCCGCAAGGCATGAATCAGCCGGTGCTGATCTCCGGCGGCGGGCCGGTCGGGCTGTTCGTGGCCCTGCTGCTCGGCCGCGCCGGGGTCGGTGTGCGGCTGTTCGATCTCAATGAATGCCCGCAGAACGACCCCCGCGCCGCCACCACCCATCCCGGCACGCTCGAAGTGCTGGGGCAGGCGGGGCTGGTCGAAGACATGGCGCGGGTCGGCCTGGTCGCACCGAAATTCCAGTTCTGGGACCGCCCTTCGGGCCGCAAGGTCGCGGAGTTCGATCACGGCCTGCTCGCCGGGCTCACGCCGTATCCGTTCGTGATCCAGTGCGAACAATTCAAGACCGCGCAACTCATCCTCGAACGCCTGCGTGATCTGGACAACGTCGAAATCAACTACGGACACGAGGTCATCGCCGCCGAACAGGACGGCACCGGCGTCAGCCTGCGCGTGCGCGGCCCGGCGGGCGAGCAGACCCACCGCGGCGCCTGGCTGGTCGGCGCCGATGGCGGCCGCAGCCTGGTGCGCAAATCCGCCGGCATCGCCTTCGACGGCTTCACCTGGCCGGAACGTTTCATCGTGCTGACCACCCCGTTCGATTTCGAGGCGGAACGCGGCTACTGCCCGCGCAGCTATTTCGCCGATCCCGATGAGTGGTGCAATTGCTTCAAGGTGTCGGCAGACGGCCCGCCCGGCCTGTGGCGCACCGTGTTCCCCACCGACCCCGCGGCCAGCGAGGAAGCGTTGCTGTCGGACGCGGCGGTGCAGGCACGGCTGCAACGGTTTTTTCCTTCCACCACCCCGTACGAAGTGGTGCATCGCAACCTCTACGTCACCCACCAGCGCGTGGCGGCATCGTTCCGCGCCGGGCGAATCCTGCTCGCCGGTGACGCGGCGCATGTGAACAATCCGATCGGCGGAATGGGGCTCAATGGCGGTTTGCAGGATGCGGCGAACCTTGTCGAAAAGCTCGTCGCGGTGATCGGCGGCGCGGACCAGCGCCTGCTTGATCTGTATGATCTGCAACGCCGCACGGTGGCGACGGAATTCGTGCAGACCGCGTCGATCGGCAACAAGAAGCGTCTTGAAGAGCGCGATCCGGTGGTGCGCGAGCGCAATCTCGACGAACTGGCGCAGATCGCCGCGGACCCCGCGCGGGCGGTACAGTTCATGCAAAACTCGGCCATGCTGGCAAGCCAGCGCCGTGCCGCGTCGATGACATTGCAGGAGGCCGCATGATGACCAGATCCGCCC
>JAKAZX010000501.1 GCA_021826485.1 Pseudomonadota bacterium
AACTAGTGCGGTCGGTCACGTTGGTCGGGCGGGGGCCGGTGATCGAACGTTGGCGGGAAGACCTCGCGCACTGGGCGGGCGGCGGCCTTGTCGCGCTGTTGGAGGGCGAGGCCGAAAATGCTGCGGATGATGGGGCCGATGCCGCGCTGCTAGCCCGGGCGATCGGCGCGCCACGGTTACGACCTGCGGATCTGGACTGTTTCGGCGAGGCGCCCGAATTCCGTACGCTCACGGGCAGCCGGCCCGTGCGGCTGCTGATCCGGCGTATGGCGGCATCGGCGATCGATCCGCTGGAGCAGGGCGGCAACCCAGCAGCCGGCATTGCCGGGGTGTTGGGTGCGCTCCGGCGCCAGCAACTGGCGATGCTCAATGCGCCGGGAAGCGGGGTCATCAACGAGCCAGCCATCGCCGCCAGTATCGAGGTGGCTATCGGCGCGGCGCACGAGGCGCAATTCGGTGAGCCGATGATGTCGTGTGCCGGGGCTGGGGCAGATCTGCCGATCGTCCCCCTGGCGCCTGAGTCGGAAAGTGCGGCGATGGGCGAGGCTGCGTGTGTGCTGCGCCTGTTCGCGCTGCACTGTGGCTCGTCCGGCTGGGTCGCGTTGCCCGGCGGGCTGGGCCTCGTACAGGGACCGGACGGGATGACGCAGATGAAAGACGTCTGGGTGGTCGATCGCGGCGAGGACGCGGAAATGCCACGCCTGCCTGTCCGCGGCGCGGTCAGCCTCGCGCGGGCGGCGACCTCGGTCTTGCCGAGCCGTGCCGCGGACGATCTGTTCTGGCTCGGCCGTGCGGTCGAACGGCTGGAGGCGGCGGGGCGCCTCTGCGCGCTTGCGCAGAGCGGATTGGCGGAGGCAAGCGCCCTGCCGCATGAACAGTTTCAGCGCGAGCTGATCCTCAGGTGCCTGGCGCACCAGCAATTGATCTCCCCCGATCTCGCAGGGCGCAACGTCGCCGCGCGGCAATTGCGCGAGGCGATCAGGGATGGGGCGGTGTTCGCACCGCTGATTGAGGCGGCGCGCCGACTTCTTGCGGCAACGTCCGACCGGTTCAGCCCGACGATGCTGGCCACGATCGAGGGCGCGCTGGAACGGGTGCTGGCCGCGCGGGCAGCCGGCCTCGCGGAGCTAGTGCCGGCCATATTCGGATTCGCCGCGACTTGTGCCGGCGTGATCGGCGAGGACGCGGCGCGGGACGGAGCGCTCCTGTTCGCAACGCTCGGCCAGCGTCTGGAACGGCTGTTCGGGATGGCGGGCAGTTTCGCGATCCTGCTCGACGAGCAAGGCGGGCGGCTGGCGGCGGGGGCTTCACTGGCAATCGAACTGATCGATGCGGGGATGACCTGCGAGCAGCGCTACGGCGGCATCCCCGAACCCGATACGGCGCTTCGGCTGCTGCTGGCAGATCCGGCCTATCCGCGCAGCCTGCTTTTCCAGGCAATCGCACTGGCCGAGGGCTTCGAGCGGCTGGGCGCGGCGGCCGAAGCGGCGGAGGCCAGAGCTATCGGCGTCGCGCTGAAGGCTGCGGCCGGTTCGGCGTCGCCGCGAACGGCATTGGCGGCTGTCGAGGCGCGGGCGGCGGATCTCTCCAGCGCGCTGACGGGGCGCCTGTTCGCGCCGCCGGCGAGCTGCCAGCATCGTGATGGAGCAGCACCAGCGTGATCTACGACCTGACCCATCGCACGCTTTACAAATACTCCGAACCCAGCCTGTTTGCGCGGCATCTCTTGCATCTGCTGCCGCGCACCCGTTCCGGGCAGCATGTGCGGGAGGCGTGCCTGACGATCCTGCCGGTGCCGGATTTCCGTTTCGAGGAGGTCGACTATTTCGGCAATGCGCTTTCGACGATCGTGCTTGTCGCTCCACACGATATGCTCGAAATCACGCTTCGGGCCGTGATCGAGGTCGAGGCGCCGGCAGCGAGGAACGCCGCGGCTGCGGGCGGAAGGGCGTGTGGCGCAACGGCGGCAGAGATCGCGGAGTTTTCGGTGACCACGGCGCTGACCCGCGCGGATGCGGCGATTGCAGCCCTGGCGCACGATGCTGCGGCAGGGCGGGACGATGCGTTCGGCGTCGGGCTAGCCACGATGCGGGCGATCCATGAACGCTTCACCTATCGTCCGGGCGTGACCTCGGTGGCAACCACGGCGGCAGCGGCGCTGGCGCGCCGCGAAGGCGTCTGTCAGGATTATGCCCACGTCATGCTGGCGGCGCTGCGTGTGCTCGGCTTGCCGTGCCGCTACGTCTCCGGCTGGCTGCGGTCGGGTGAGGCGACGCGAGGGGCGGAACAAAGCCATGCCTGGGTCTCGCTGTGGACCGGTCCCGGACGCGGCTGGGTGGATTTTGACCCGACCAACAACATCGTGGTGGGGTGCGAGCACGCGACCCTCGCCTGGGGGCGGGATTTCGACGATGTCAGCCCGGTGCGCGGTGTCATTCGGGGCGGCGGGCAGCATATCCCGACCGTCGAAGTGGCCATGCAGCCGCGTGCTCCCGGCTGATGTCGAGCCTCCTCGCGGCGAGACCGGACGGCGCTGTCGATCCATGCAACGACCCACCCGATGCCGCGAATGCCCGCACGCCCGACCTGCGCCCTCGCTCCCACCGTCGGTTTCGCGCTACACTTTCCGCCCTGGCCCTTCCATCACCGCGGAAGCGCGTTCTGGCGGGTTGAGCGAGGCAACAATGACCGAACCGACAGACCATCGTGACGGCATCGCCTTCCCGCAGGAGCGGGCCGTGC
>JAKAZX010000056.1 GCA_021826485.1 Pseudomonadota bacterium
GGCCAGGATGCCGAGCGCCGGCCGCGCCGGGTCAGCGGCTGCGGACATCGGCCGGGCGTCGCGATTTCTGTTGCCCGCCTCGGACCGTTTGCGGCATAGAACCGCCCCGCGCGGTCACGAGTTCTTGAGCGATGCCGCCCGCTCCGCGCGCGATGGAAGCACCCTGCCGCATGCCGGACGAGACATCCGTGCCGCCCGACGATACCGCACCGAGCGCCGCGGGCATCCTGCACTGCCTGCGCATGCTGGCCGAGGAGGCGGCGGCCCTGCGGCTGAACGCCACGCTGGCCGCCCTGCGCGCCGCCATTGCGGCCTGCGCCGCGGAGGCACCGCCCGCCGCCCCCATCAGCGGGCCGCCCGCCGGCGTGGCCCTGCACTAAGCCGCGCGGCCGCGGCCGGCTCAGGCCGCATCGTCATCGCCGGCATCGGCCTCGGCCGCCACCCGGATCAGCCCGCGGCGGCTCGGCGCCTCGACGAAAGCCAGCACCTCCGCCACCAGCGGATCGTCGCCGAGTTCCGCGCGCACGGCGGCGATGCGGGCGGCGAACACGCCATCGCCCTTGAACAGCAGGCGGAAGGCGGCGCGCAGCCGGTGGATGCGCGCCCGCTCGATGCCCAGGCGCTTCAGCCGCACCAGATTGAGGCCGGCGAGCCGGGCGCGGTTGCCGATGACGCTGCCGAACGGGATCACGTCCGCCTCCACGCCGGAGACGCCGCCCACCATCGCGCCGCGGCCGATGCGCACGAACTGGTGCAGCGCCGCCGCACCGCCGATCACCGCCCCGTCGCCGATCGTGACATGGCCGCCCATCACCACGTTGTTGGCCACGATCACGCCGTCGCCCAGCGCACAGTCATGCGCGACATGGACCACCGCCATCAGCAGGCAGTCCGCACCGACGCGCGTCACCCCGCTGCCGGTGACGGTGCCGCGATGGATGGTGACGTGCTCGCGCACCTGGGTGCGGGCGCCGACCTCGCACAGCGTCTCCTCGCCGCGGTATTTCAGGTCCTGCGGCGGCAGGCCGACGGTGCAGAACGGAAACAGCTTCGCCGCCGCGCCGATGCGGGTGCGGCCGTCGATCACCACATGGCTGACCAGTTCGGCCCCGTCCTCCAGCGTCACGGCGGGGCCGATGCTGCACCAGGGGCCGATCCGCACGTCGCGCCCGAGCGACGCGCCCGGCGCGATGACCGCCGTCGGATGAATGAGGCTCACCGCTGCCGCCCTATCGCTCGGCCACGCGGTCCATGATCATGGCGGCATAGGTGGCCTCCGCCACCGACACGCCATCGACCCGGGCGACGGCATGGAACTTCCAGACATTGCCGCGATGCCGGTCCTTGGTGACGTGGATGCGCAACTGGTCGCCCGGATGCACTGGGCGGCGGAACTTCGCCCCCTCGATGGACATGAAATAGACCACCTTGCCGGCCGCTTCCGGCCCCAGCGTCTCGACCACCAGGACGGCCGCGGTCTGCGCCATGCTCTCGATGATCAGCACGCCGGGCATCACCGGATGGCCGGGGAAATGGCCCTGGAAGAAGCTTTCGTTGACCGAGACGTTCTTGATGCCGATGGCGGAGCGGTCCGGGAGCACCTCCACCACCCGGTCGATCATCAGGAACGGATAGCGGTGCGGAATGGCGTGCAGGATGCGCGCAATATCGACCGTGCCGCCCATTGCGGAGGCCGCCTCCCGGTCTGTCGTGGTGCTGTCCATGGCCGCCTCAGCCCGACTCCGCCCGTTCCTCTCCCGCGGCCGGTCGGCCGCGTCTTGCCGCGAGGCGGCGCAGCGTCGCCACCTGACGGAAGAACTCGCGCGCCGGCATGGCCGGGCTGCCGATCACCTCCGCCGCTGCCGGCAGGTCGGCGATCACGCCGGCCTGCGCGCCGATCCGCGCCCGATCGCCGATGGACAGGTGCCCGGCCATTCCGACCTGCCCGCCGACCATCACGAAGTCTCCCAGCACCGTCGAGCCGGAAATCCCCGCCAGCGCCACGATCACACAACAGCGCCCGAGCCGGACGTTGTGCCCGATCTGCACCAGGTTGTCGAGGCGAGAGCCGGCGCCGATCACCGTGTCCTGGGCCGAGCCGCGGTCGATGGTGGAATTCGCCCCCACCTCCACATCGTCGTGCAGGATCACGCTGCCGAGCTGCGGCACGGTCAGGAACCCGGCCGGTGTCGTGGCGAACCCGAAGCCTTCCTGGCCGATGCGCGCCCCCGGATAGACATAGACGCGCTGGCCGAGCAGCGCGTGGCTGAGGCTGGCCAGCGCGCCGATGCGGCAATCCGCGCCGAGGACCACCCCCTCACCGATCACCGCCCCGGGACCGATGCGGCACCGCGGACCGATCTCCGCGCCGGCCCCGATCACGGCCAGCGGCCCGATCTCGGCCGTGGCATCGACGCGCGCGGCCGGATCGACCACCGCGGACGCGTGGACGCCGGGCTGCGCGGCCGGCTGCGGGTAGAACAGCGCGGCGACCCGCGCCCAGCCGGCATACGGCTCCGCGGTCGGCAGGGCCAGCGTGCCGGCCGGCACGCGCTCCACCAGCGCGGGATGCAGGATCACCGCCCCTGCCCGGGTCGCCGCGAGCGCCGGCAGGTAGCGGCGGTTGTCGAGGAAGCTCACCTCCTGCGCCGTCGCGGTTTGCAGCGGCGCGACGCCAGTGAACAGCCGCTCCCCGGCCGGGGCCGGCGCGCCACAGGCCGCCGCCACCGCGGCCAGGGAATGCGGGCCGCTGCGCCCGAAGAAGCGGGGGTCGCCGGCGGGCATCGCGCTACTGGGCGGGCGCGGCCGCTCCGGCGGGGGCGGCCGGGGCCGGGCTTGCCGGTTGGGGCTTGTCCGCCTGCTTCTTTGCCTCGTCCTTCTTCTGCGCCGCCAGCATCGCCATGGGGGAGACGCCGTCGGGCGGCACGATCACGCTGGGCAGCACCTTGTTGAGCTGCTCCGTCACCTGATCGGTGATGTCGAACGGATTGATGTTCAGCGCCACCTGCGACCGGTGCAGCACCAGATTCATCCCGCGCGCCTCGGCCACCTGGCGGATCACCGAAACCAGCGTCCGCTCGATCTGCGCCAGCGCGTATTGCGCCGCTTCCTGGATGATGCGGTTGCGTTCGCGGAAAGTGCGCTGGGCGTTGGTGATCCGCTCCTGCAACTCACGCTCGCGGCCGCGGATCTGCTCGGCCGACAGCTTGGCGCGGTCATTGGCCAGCGCCTGCTGCATGTCGCGCCAGGCCTGCTGTTCCTTCTGCGCGTCGTCGTTCAGCTTGGTGCGGCGGGCGGTGATGACCTTCTCGACCGCCTGGGCGGCGGTGGAGGCGCGCATCACGTCCGGCACGCCGAGCACGCCGATGATGGCGCCCGGCGGCGGCTCCCCCTTCGGCAACGGCGGCAGGTCCGGCGGCGGCGGCAGGTCGGAGGGGGCGAACTGAACGGGCGGCGGCTCCGGCTCCCCCGCCACCGGCCCCGGGGGGCCGCCCGGCGCGGTGGTGCGCGGCACCGTGCGCGGCTGCGTCGCGTGCGGTGCCTGCGACGGGGCCGGCTTCTGCTGGCCCGGGATGAAATAGTCCTGGGCCTGCGCGGCGGCGGGCGCCGCCACGTAGGGAACCAGGGCAGCGGCGAGTGCCGCCACGGCGAGCAGACGGAAAGTGCGCACTAGAACCTCGTGCCGAAGCCAACGCGGAAGAGTTCAAGCTGGTCGTACTGGTACTTGATCAGCGGCACGCCCAGATCGAGGTTGATCAATCCGAACGGCGATTTCCAGGTCACGCCGACGCCGACGGCCACGCGCGGGCCGGGTGCGTCGATCATCGGCGCAGCGACGCCGTTGACAAACACCCGCGGCACGCCCGTCAACGCGCCCATATCGACAAATGTACGCCCCGACAAGCCGATGTCCGGAGAGATCGGCAACGGGAAGCGCATTTCGGTCGATTGCGTCCAGATGAACTGGCCGCCCAGGCTGTCCGCGTAATAGGTGGCGCCCGGCGGCGGCGCCGCGTGCGGACCGACGCCGCCGTCCAGGAAGCCGCGCAGATTGTCGCCGCCGAGGAAGAAGCGGTCGACGATGCTGGTCTGCCCGGCGATGCTGTACAGATACCCGGCACCGGCGGACACCGAGATGCCCCAATCCGGGGTGCCGGTGATGAAGTCGAGCGGCACGTAGTATGCGGCATCGGCCTTGAAGCGCGCGAATGTCTCGGTGCCGCCGACGCCGGCGAAATCGGTGCCGAGGCGCGCCACCCAGCCGGTGTGCGGATCGAGCGTGCTGTCCCGGTAATCCACGGTGAAGGTCTGGCCGACCTGCGAGATCACCGTGTTGCCGTGCATTTCCGCGACATACGGGCTGGCGGTCGGCAGGATGCCGTAAACGTAGCGGCTGACCAGCGAGTAGGTCAGCGACTGCCGCAGATGGTCGCTGAAATTGTAACCGCCGCGCAGCGTGCCGCCGTACCGCCGTTCGTTGTACTCGGACACGTACTGCAGATTGTCGTCGATATAGAACAGGTCCGCGCCGGCGACCACATTGCGGTCGAGGAAGTAGGGGTTCGAGATCGACAGATCGACCTGGCTTTCCAACTGCGCCAGCACCGTGTTGATGCCCGCATCCAGGCCGGTGCCGAGGAAGTTCGTTTCGTGCAGCCCGACATTGGCCAGCGCGCCCACGTCGGTCGAGTAGCCGCCGCCGATCGTCAGATCGCCGGTCGCCTTCTCCTGCACGTTGGTCGTCACGATCGTCTGATCGGGGGAACTGCCCGGGGCGTGATCGATCGAGACGTTGGAGAAGTAGTTCAGATCGTCCAGTACCTGCTTGGACCGCCGCACCAGCGCGTCGTTGTAGGCGTCGCCGTCGGCGATGCGCAGTTCGCGCCGGATCACCTTGTCCTTGGTGCGGGTGTTGCCGATGATGTCCACGCGCTCGATGTAGATGCGCGGCGCTTCCTGAACGTCGAACACCAGCTCGACGGTGTTCTTCTTCGGATCGCGGGTGATGCGCGGCTTCACGTCCACGAAGCTGATGCCGCGGCTTTGCACCGCGTCCGTCAGCGACTGCACGTTGCGCTCGACCGCGTCGCCGTCGTACCAGTCGCCGGCCGAGATATCCACGACCTTCTGCAGCGATGCGCTGGGCACGTGCGGCAGGGTGGAATTCACGCTGACCGACTTGACGCGGTAGCGGGCGCCCTCGCTGATCGTGAAGGTCAGGAAGAACGAGGAACGGTCGGGCGTCAGTTCGGCGGTCGCATTGGTGACGGCGAAATCGGCATAGCCGTTGCGCAGATAGAAGCGGCGCAGCAGCTCCTTGTCGAACTTGAGACGCTCAGGATCGTACTCGTCGCTGCTCGACAGCAGCCGGTACCAGGCCTGCTCGCGGCTGTCGATCACCTCTCGCAGCCGGCCTTCGCTGAAGGCATGGTTGCCGATGAACACGATGCGACTGACCAGCGTGATCTTGCCTTCGTTGATCTCGAAGACGATGTCCACGCGGTTCTGCGGCAGCTTGATGATCTTCGGCTGCACGGTGGCGCTGTAGCGCCCCTGGTGGGCATAGGCGTCCAGGATGCGCTGCCGGTCGGCCTGCACCAGGGCCGGCGTATAGACGCCGCGCGGCTTGAGCTGCACCTCGCCGCGCAGGGTATCGTCATTCAGCTTGCGGTTGCCCTCGAAGGCGATGCGGTTGATCGTCGGATTCTCCACGACATGCACGATCAGCGTATCGCCCTGCCGCTCCAGCCGCACGTCGGAGAACAGGCCGGTCGCGTAGAGCGTCTTGAGGCTGCGGTCGATGCGGTCCGGATCGAACGAGTCGCCCGCCTGCACCAGCATGTAGGAGCGGACGGTCGCCGCCTCGATGCGCTGGCTTCCCTCCACCCGGATATCGGCGATCGTGCCGGTGCCGAGCCGCAGCGGTGCCGGCGGTGAAGGCTGCGGAGCCGCACTTTCAGCCGCGGGCGCCGGTGCGGATGCGGGCGGCGCCTCCGGCGCGGCGGGGCCGGGCGACGGCGCCGCCGGTTCCTGCTGCGCGGCCGCAGGAACCACGGCCGTGCCCCACAGGGCAGCGGCGACGCCAAGCAGCGACGCGAGCACGGCAACGC
This sequence comes from Pseudomonadota bacterium, assembly GCA_021826485.1. Lineage (GTDB taxonomy): Bacteria > Pseudomonadota > Alphaproteobacteria > Acetobacterales > Acetobacteraceae > JAFKFJ01. The sequence goes on from JAKAZX010000056.1 coordinate 6,111, forward strand.
GAATGCGAACCAAGAGCCGGAATCTCCTGCGGCGGCGCCGCCCACCACAAGACGGCATCCTGGACGCCCGAGTCGCGAACCGCGCTCCGGGCAGGCGGGCGGGACAATAGCCGTGGTCGCACGGTTTCGCTACCCGTCAGCGCAGGTCATTGCGCGTCATCCGAAAACGACCGCCCTGCGTGCGCCGGCATTCGCCGGACGATGCGACGAGTCGGCCGCGGCGTCGCGCGGCCGGGCCGACTCAGCCGATCAGATGCGCCACCCAGCGCACCAGTCCCATATGCGACAGGTCGTTCCATGTCGCGAACACGAACAGCCCGACCAGCACTGCGAATCCGGCGCGGAATCCGTACTCCACCGCGCGCTGCGGCAACGGCCGCCCGCGCAGCGCCTCGGCCGCGAAGAACAGCAGGTGTCCGCCGTCGAGAACCGGGATCGGGAACAGGTTGATCAGTCCCAGATTGATCGACAGGATCGCAATGAAGTCGATCAGGCTGGCAACGCCAAGCTGGGCGACCTCACCCGACAACTGCGCGATGCGCAGCGGGCCGCCGAGATCTTCCGTGCCGCGGCCGGAGGAGATCATCTGCCACAGGCCGGCCAGCGTCTGCTCGGCCACATAGTAGGTGTGCCCGATGCCCTCGGCCACCGCCTTCAGCGGCGGCAGGCGATGGAATTCGGTCGCGCGGGCGGTCACGCCGAGGCTGCCGATCCGCTTGCCGCCCTGCTCGCGCGAATCGGTGGTGACGGTCAGATCTTCGGTGGCACCACCGCGGCGGATGGTCAGGTGCAGCGTCTGCTCCGGCCGCGCGGCGACGATGTGCTGGATGTCCTCGAACTGCGCGACCGGGGTGCCGTCGATCGCCAGGATGCGGTCGCCGGTCGCCAGCCCCGCATGCGCGGCGGCGCTGCCGGCCAGCACGTCCCCCACCTCCGGCAGGATCACCGGCTCCCCGGCGGTCGCGAACAGCACCGCGAACAGCACCGCGGCCAGCACGAAATTGGCGGCCGGCCCGGCCGCCACGATGATCGCGCGGGACCCGACGCTCTTGCCGTGGAAGGTCCGCCCCGGTTCCCAGGCCGCCCGCACCTCGGGGCTGGCATCCTCGGGCCGCTCCTGGCCGTGCATCTTGACGTAGCCGCCGAGCGGGATCCAGGCGAGCTTCCAGACCGTGCCGTGCCGGTCCGTCCAGGTCGCGAAGGGCCGGCCGAAGCCGATCGAGAAGGCTTCCACCTTCACCCCGCGCCAGCGCGCCGCGAGATAGTGCCCAAGCTCGTGGAAGAACACGAGCACGCCCAGCACGATCACGAACGGCACGACGAAATTCAGCGGTGACGGCAAGGCATGGAACACGGCGAGTGTCTCCTCCCAACCCTCGATCAGGCGGCTGCGCGGGCGGCACAGACGCGCGCGGCAACCTGCCGGCTTTCCTGGTCCAGCGCCAGGACCGCCTCGACCGATGGTGCGGCAGGCGCACCGATTTCCTGTAATACATGATCCACTGTGGCGGCAATGTCGAGGAAGCCGATCCGCCGGTCCAGGAAGGCGGCGACGGCGACCTCGTTGGCAGCATTGAGCACGCAGGGCGCGCCGCCGCCTGCCTCCAGCGCCGCGCGGGCGATCCGCAGGGCGGGAAACCGCTCCGCGTCGGGCGGCTCGAAGGTAAGCTGACCGAGTTGTGCGAGATCGAGCCGCGCCGCCGGCGTCGCGATGCGCCCGGGCCAGGCCAGCGTATGCGCGATCGGCGTGCGCATGTCGGGGCTGCCGAGCTGCGCCAGCACGCTGCCGTCGCGGTAGTGCACCATGCCGTGAATCACCGACTGCGGATGCACGAGCACCCCGATCGCCGCGCTGGGGAGCGAAAACAATCGTGCAGCCTCAATGAGTTCGAGGCCTTTGTTCATCATCGTGGCGCTGTCGATGGAGATTTTCGACCCCATCGACCAGACCGGATGGCGCAGCGCCGCCTCCGGCCGGGCGCGCGCCATTTCGTCGAGGCTCGCGGTGCGGAACGGGCCGCCGGAGGCGGTCAGCGTGATCCGTTCGATGGCGTCGCGGTTGCCGTCCGCCATCGCCTGGAAGATCGCGTTGTGCTCGGAATCAACCGGCAGCAGCGTCGCGCCATGGTCGCGCACCGCCGCCAGCATGACATCGCCGGCGCAGACCAGCGCCTCCTTGTTGGCAAACGCCACCGCGCCGCCCTGGCGGATGGCGGCAAGCGTGGCCGGCAGCCCCGCCGCGCCGGTGATCGCCGCCATCGTCCAGTCCGCGCCCGCCGCCGCCGCTTCCACCACCGCGGCGGCGCCGGCGGCGGTGGCGATGCCGGTGCCGGCCAGCGCCTCGCGCAGCGCGGGCAGCGCCGCCTCGTCGGCGATCACCGCCAGTTCCGCCCGAAGCTGGCGCGCCTGCTGCGCCAGCAGCGCGGCGTTGCGGCCGCCCACCAGCGCGCGGACGGCGTAACGATCGGGCGCGGCAGCGAGCAGTTCGACGGTCTGCGTGCCGACGCTGCCGGTGCTGCCGAGGACGGAGACGGACTTCATTGCCACAAGGCTACTCCCGGTCCTGCAATCAGCGCCAGCAGGGCGGCCGCGGGTCCGGCGGCCAGCAGCCCGTCCAGCCGGTCGAGCAGGCCGCCATGACCCGGGATCAGATGCCCCGAATCCTTCACCCCGGCGCGGCGCTTGGCAGCACTTTCCGCCAGGTCGCCGGCCTGCGCGACCAGGGACAGCAGGCCGGCGATCCCGCCCGCCGCCAGCCCCCCGGCCAGGATGCCCACGACCCCCGCCGCCAGCAGCCCGCCGACCGCGCCCGACCATGTCTTGCCCGGCGAGATCGCCGGGGCGAGGCGCGGGCCGCCGATCAGCCGGCCGGCGAGGTAGGCACCGATATCGGTCGCCCAGACCAGCACGATCACGAACAGCACATTGCCGCGGCCGGCGGAGGGATCGGCCCGCAGCCAGACCAGCGCCGCGGCGGCGACGAGGGACCACAGCGCGCCGGGCAGCGCGACCCGCCCGCCCATCCGCCACCATTCGTGCAGCATGCCCAGCGTCGCCAGCGCCACCAGCGCCTGCCATGCCCAGCCGCCCCGCCACAGGGCCGCCAGCGCCAGCGGGGCCAGCACCAGTGCCGAGGCCAGGCGCAGCCGCAGATCGGCCCAGCGGGCCGCCGGATCAGCCCGGACGGGCACCGAACCGCCGTTCCCGCCGCGCGAACTCGGCCAGCGCCGCGGCGAACTGGGTCTCGCCGAAATCCGGCCACAGCACATCGAGGAACACGAGTTCGGCATAGGCCGCCTGCCACAGCAGGAAGTTGGACAGCCGCAATTCCCCGCTGGTGCGCAGGATCAGGTCCGGATCGGGGATGCCGGCGGTCAGCAGGGTGGCGCCGAACCCCTCCTCGGACAGCGTCGCCGGGTCCAGCGTGCCGGCGCGGGCGGCCTCGGCGATGCGCCGCGCGCCCTCCACGATCTCGCCGCGCGCACCATAGGACAGCGCGATCACCAGATTGAGGCGGGTATTGGCGGCGGTCACCTGCTCGGCCCGCGTCAGTTCCGTCTGGATGTCCGGCGGGAAGCGGGTCAGTTCGCCGATGAAGCGCAGCCGTACCCCTTCCTGCGCGAGTTCGGTCACTTCGTTGCGCAGGTAGTGGCGGAGCAGGCCGGTCAGGTCCAGCACCTCGGTGGCCGGGCGCCGCCAGTTCTCCGAGGAGAAGGCATAGAGCGTCAGCCACGGCACGCCGGCACGGATCGCGGCCTCGATGGTGCGGCGGACCGCCTGGGCACCGGCGCGATGGCCGGCGACGCGCGGCAGGCCGCGTGCGGCCGCCCAGCGGCCGTTGCCGTCCATGATGATCGCCACATGCTTCGGCAGCGGCCCGGCCTCTGCCGGCTCCGCCCTGGCCACGCTCGTACCCGCTCTCGGCACTTTGTCAGACCTGCTTGATTTCCTTGTCTTTATCGGCCAAGGCATCGTCGATGCGCTTGACATAGGCGTCGGTCAGCTTCTGCACTTCGTCGTGCCAGCGCGTCTGGTCATCCTGGCTGATGGTGCCCTTCTTCTCCAGCGCCTTGATCTGCTCCATCCCGTCGCGCCTAACGCCGCGCACCGCGACCTTCGCGCCCTCGGCGTATTTGTGCGCCGCCTTGGACAGTTCGGCCCGCCGCTCGCCGGTGAGCTGGGGGATCGGCACCCGCACCAACTGCCCGTCGGCCGACGGATTGAGCCCGAGGCCGGCGTCGCGGATGGCGGTGACGACGGGGTTCACAAGGCTGCGATCCCAGACCTGGACGGTCATCATCCGCGCCTCCGGCACCGCGATCGTCCCGACCTGGGTGAGCGGCATCTCGCTGCCATAGGCGGCGACGCGCACCGGCTCCAGCAAGGCGGGGCTGGCGCGGCCGGAGCGCAGGCCGCTGAATTCGCGCTTCAGCGTCTCCATGGCGCCGTCCATGCGCCGGCTCAGGTCCTGCTTGAGACCGTTCAGATCGGTTGCCATGCGAACCCCCTGTTGTCCCGTGACGCGGGCACGACCATGGCGCGGCCGGACCGCCGCCCCAACTCTACTCCGGCTCGAAAATCGTGGTGAACCGCCCCTCGCCGCGCATCACCTGGGCGAAGGCCCCGGCGGCATGGATGTTGAACACGATGATCGGCAGCGCGTTTTCCCGCGCCAGGCTGATCGCCGCGGCATCCATCACGCCGAGGTCGCGCGACAGCACCTCCAGATAGGTCAGGCGGTCGAAGCGGGTCGCGTCCGGCACCCGCCGCGGGTCGGCGGAATAGACGCCATCGACCTGCGTGCCCTTCAGCAGCGTGTCGCAGTTCATCTCGGCCGCACGCAGCGCCGCCGCAGTATCCGTGGTGAAGAACGGGTTGCCGGTGCCGGCGGCGAAGATCACCACCCGCCCCTTCTCCATGTGCCGCTCGGCACGCCGGCGGATATACGGCTCGCAGATGCTGGCCATCGGGATCGCCGACTGGACGCGGGTGGCGACGCTGCATTTCTCCAGCGCGTTCTGCATGGCGAGCGCGTTCATCACGGTCGCCAGCATGCCCATGTAGTCGGCCTGCGCGCGGTCCATCCCGCCGGCCGCGGCGGCGCGCACGCCGCGGAAGATGTTGCCGCCGCCGATCACCACGCAGACCTGCACGCCCATCGCCACCACGTCGGCGATGTCGGTGGCGATCCGCCCGATCGTCTCGGTGTCCAGCCCGTACTCCCGCCGGCCCATGAGCGCCTCGCCCGAGAGCTTCAGCAGCACGCGGCGCGGGGCGGCGGGGGCGGGGGCGGGCGGTGCCATGGCGGCGGTGGCGGTCAGGGCGCGAGGCCGGCCGCCGCCGCCACCTCGGCCGCGAAGTCGCCGCCGGTCGGGCGGTCGATCCCCTCGCCGAGCGCGAAGCGGGCGAAGCCGGCCAGTTCGGCGCCGGCCTTCTTCACCACCGCGCGCACGCGGCTTTCGCCGTCATGCACCCAGACCTGCTCCAGCAGCACCACTTCCTCGTAGTATTTGCGGATGCGGCCCTCGACCATCTTGGCGATGATCGGCTCTGGCTTGCCGGATGCGCGGGCCTGCTCGGCGAGCACCGACTTCTCCCGCTCCAGCGCCGCCGGATCGACGTGATCGACATCCAGCGCGTCGGGCTTGGCGGCGGCGACATGCATGCCGATCTGCCGCCCCAGCGCCTCCAGCGCGGCGATCTCGGAGGCGCCGGAGATCGCCACCAGCACGCCGATCTTGCCGAGGCCGGGCCGCACCGCGCCATGCACGTAGGTCGCCACCGCCCCGTGCGGCACGGTCAGCCGGCGGGCGCGGCGGATGGTCATGTTCTCGCCGATCGTCGCGACCAGTTGCGTCAGTTCCTCGGCGACCGTCCGGCCGCTGCCAGGAAAGGCCGCCGCCTGGATCGCCGCCACATCCTCCCCGACCGCGAGCGCGACGCCGGCGACCGCGGCAACGAAGGCCTGGAACGTCTCGTTCCGCGCCACGAAATCGGTTTCCGCGTTCACCTCGACCATGGCGGCGGCACCGGCGGCGGAGGCGACGCCGACCAGCCCTTCCGCGGCGATCCGCCCGGATTTCTTGGCCGCGGCCGACAGGCCCTTCTTGCGCAGCCAGTCGATCGCCGCCTCCATGTCGCCGGCGGTTTCGGTCAGCGCCCGCTTGCAGTCCATCATGCCGGCGCCGGTGCGTTCGCGCAGGTCCTTCACCATCGCGGCGGTGATCTCGGCCATCTCTCGCGCTCTCCTCGTCTCGTCGCGGGGCGTCAGGCGGCCGGCTGTTCGGCCGGGGCGGCCGGTTCGGCCGCAGGCTCGCGCGGCAGATCCTCCGCCTCGCCGACATCGCGGCCGCTGGCCATCATCTCGGCCGAGATGCCGTCCAGCACCGCCGCGGCCACCAGATCGCAGTACATCGTGATGGCGCGGATCGCGTCGTCATTGCCGGGGATCGGGAAGGTCACGCCGGCCGGATCGGAATTGCTGTCGAGCACGGCGACCACGGGGATTCCCAGCTTGGTCGCCTCCTCCACCGCCAGCTTCTCCTTGTTCGTGTCGATGATGAACAGGATGTCCGGCAGGCCGCCCATTTCCTTGATGCCGCCCAGCGCCCGCTCCAGCTTCTCGCGGTCGCGGGTGATGTCCAGCACTTCCTTCTTGGTCAGGCCCTGGGTGTCGCCGGACAGCATGTCCTCGATCTGGCGCAGGCGCTTGATGCTGCCGGTGATGGTCTTCCAGTTGGTCAGCATGCCGCCGAGCCAGCGGTGGTTGACGTAGTACTGGCCGCAGCGCTTGGCGCTGTCGGCGACATAGTCGGCGGCGGCGCGCTTGGTGCCGACGAACAGCACGCGCCCGCCGGCCGCCACCACGTCGCGGATGGCGCGCAGCGCGCGGTCCAGCAGCGGCACGGTCTGCTGCAGGTCGATGATGTGGACCTGGTTGCGCACACCGAACAGGTACGGCTTCATGCTGGGGTTCCAGCGCCGCGTGTGGTGGCCGAAATGCACGCCGGCTTCCAGAAGCTGGCGCAGGGTGAAGTCGGGCATGGCCATGGGAATGGTCCTCTCGCGTCCGGTTGGGCCTCCGCGGGGCAATGCCGAGTGGCACCGGACCTCGCCCGCACCGCGCGGCGCGGGCGGGGAGACGCCCCGCGTGTGAATTACCGGCGGCCCACGGGGCCGGCCGGCGCGCGGGGTATGGCGGGAAAGCGCCGCGGATGCAAGCGCGCCGGTCAGGCGGTGCGGCGGAAATAGGCCTGGTAGTTGGTCTGCTCGAACTGCTTGATCCGCCGCATGAACAGGTTGGCGAAGGCGTCGATCGCGGGCTTGGGCATGTTCAGCGGGTCCTGCCGCCCGTCCGGCTCCATCGACCACAGGTAGTCGTCGCAGAACAGGAAGCCGCCGATGCGGCACAGCCGGTAGCCGAGGATCAGGTCGGTCAGCACGTCCGGCGCCTGGTGGCTGCCGTCGATGAACACCAGATCGAAGCTTCCCTCATGCCCGCCGGCGAGCAGGCGGGCCAGCCGCTCAGCCGAGGGCCCCTTGCACTTCTCCATCACCACCGCGTTGGCGGCGCGGCTGGCGGCGAGCGCCACGTTGCGGTCGAACCGCGCCTCCACCGCCGCCATGTCGGTGCCGCCATGCTCGACGCTGCCGGCCCAGGTATCGATGCAGAACAGGTGCAGCGGCCCGCGCCCGCCAAACTCCTCGATCATCAGCGTGGCCGAGCGGCCT
>JAKAZX010000057.1 GCA_021826485.1 Pseudomonadota bacterium
GAAACCGACGCCGTAGTGCGTGCGAAGGTCACGGCGGCGATGGCGGCCGGGCTGATGCCGGTGGTCTGCGTCGGCGAGACGGAGTCGGAACGGCTGGCCGGACGGCATCTGGAGGTGGTGCGCGGCCAGCTTGCCGGCAGCCTGCCGGACGGGTTTGCGGGCGTGCTGGCCTATGAACCGATCTGGGCGATCGGCACCGGCCGCGTGGCGGGCGAGGCGGAGGTGGCGGAGATGCACCGGACGATCCGCGGGGCGCTGCAAGGCCGGTTCGGCGCCGCCGGGGCGCGGATGCGCATCCTGTACGGCGGCTCGGTCAAGCCGGGCAACGCCGCGGCAGTGCTGGGGGTGGCCGAGGTCGGCGGCGCGCTGGTCGGCGGCGCCAGCCTGGACGCCGCCGATTTCCTGGCGATTGCCCGCGCCGCGCCTTGCGGCTAGAAGGCGCGCGCCATCCCCCGGGAACCCCGATGACCACCGTCCTGCTGCTGATCCATCTGTTCGTGACCATCGCGCTGATCGGCGTCGTGCTGATCCAGCGCAGCGAGGGCGGCGGCCTGGGCATCGGCAGTTCGCAGGGCATGGGCGCGTTCATGTCCGGCCGCGGCACCGCCAACCTGCTGACCCGCACCACGGCGATCCTGGGGGCGATCTTCTTCGCGCTGTCGCTGTCGCTGGCACTGCTGAACCGCGGCACCACGGTCGCGCGGTCGATCCTGGACACGCCGCCGCCTGCCACGACCGCCCCGGCTACGCCGGCCCCCCTGCCCGCCCCCGCGCTGCCGGCGGTGCCGGCTGCGCCGACGAAATAGCTGCCCCGCTTTCCCCCGACTCGGTCACGGCGCTATACTGGCGGCCCATGACGCGGTTCGTATTCATCACCGGCGGCGTGGTCTCCTCGCTTGGCAAGGGTATCGCATCGGCAGCCTTGGGCGCGCTGTTGCAGGCACGCGGCTACACCGTGCGCCTGCGCAAGCTCGACCCGTATCTGAACGTCGATCCGGGCACCATGTCGCCCTATCAGCACGGGGAGGTGTTCGTCACCGACGACGGGGCGGAAACCGACCTCGATCTCGGCCATTACGAGCGCTTCACCGGCGTCCATGCAACGCGGGCGGACAACGCGACCACCGGGCGCATCTATTCCGAAGTGATCGCCCGCGAACGGCGCGGCGACTATCTCGGCGCCACGGTGCAGGTGATTCCGCACATCACCGACGCGATCAAGGACGTGATCACGCGGGAGGCGCCGGATCAGCACGGCCGCCCGGCGGATTTCGTGCTGATCGAGATCGGCGGCACCGTCGGCGACATCGAAAGCCTGCCGTTCCTGGAGGCGATCCGCCAGCTCGGCAACGAGCTGGGCAGCGAGCGCGCGATGTTCGTGCACCTGACGCTGGTGCCCTACATCCGCTCGGCCGGCGAGCTGAAGACCAAGCCGACGCAGCATTCGGTGAAGGAACTGCTGAATGTCGGCATCCAGGCCAACATGCTGGTCTGCCGCGCCGACCGCCCGATCCCGGACAATGAGCGTCGCAAGATCGCGCTGTTCTGCAATCTGCGGCCTGAGGCGGTGATCGCGGCGCTGGATGTTGATACGATCTACGACGTGCCGATGAGCTACCACGCCGAAGGCATGGACCGGGAAGTGCTGCGGCATTTCGGGCTGCCGCACGAGCAGGAACCCGATTTGTCGCGCTGGCGCGGCATCGTGCAGGCGGTGCGCGCGCCGGAGGGCGATGTGCGCATCGCCGTCGTCGGCAAGTACACCAACCTGCTGGACAGCTACAAATCGCTGGCCGAGGCGCTGGCGCATGGCGGCATCGCCAACCGCGTGCGCGTGACGCTGGACTGGATGGACAGCGAGATTTTCGAGCAGCCGGACGCCGTCACCCGGCTGGAGGGCGTTCACGGCATCCTGGTGCCCGGCGGCTTCGGCGAGCGCGGCACGCCCGGCAAGATCGAGGCGGTCCGCTTCGCGCGTGAACGGCGCGTGCCGTTCTTCGGCATCTGCTTCGGCATGCAGATGGCGGTGATCGAGGCGGCGCGCAATCTCGCCGGCCTCAGCGGTGCCTCGTCGAGCGAGTTCGGACCGTGCGAGGACCCGGTGGTCGGCCTGCTGACGGAATGGGCGCGCGGCAACGAGATCGAGCGGCGCGCCGAGGGCGACGACCTCGGCGGCACGATGCGGCTGGGCGCCTACCCGGCGGTACTGGATGAAGGCTGCCTGCTTCACAGCATCTACGGCACGCGGCGGATCAGCGAGCGGCATCGCCACCGCTACGAGGTGAACGTGCGCTACCGTGGCATCCTGGAGGATGCCGGCCTGCGCTTCTGCGGCATGTCGCCGGACGGCGTGCTGCCCGAGACGGTGGAACTGCCCAGCCATCCGTGGTTCGTCGGCGTGCAGTACCATCCGGAACTCAAGTCCAAGCCGTTCGCCCCGCACCCGCTGTTCAGCGCCTTCATCGCCGCAGCGGTCGCGCAGGCGCGGCTGGTGTGAGCGGGCCGGAATTCGACCGGGCCACGCTGCCGCGCAACCGGACGGAGGACGCGCAGAATGGCTGACCCGGCCGGCCGCATCGTGCAAATCGGCGACATCGCCGTCGCCAACCACCTGCCCTTCGTGCTGATCGCCGGCCCGTGCCAGATCGAAAGCCGCGATCATGCGCTGGAAGTTGCCGCGGCGCTCGCCGAACTGTCGGCCGCGACCGGCGTGCGGGTGATCTACAAGAGCAGCTACGACAAGGCCAACCGCACCAGCGTCGGCGCCGCGCGCGGCGTCGGCATGGCGCAGGGGTTGGACATCCTGGCCCAGGTGCGGGCGCGCTTTGCCATGCCGGTGCTGACCGACGTGCATCTGCCCGAGCACTGCGCGCCGGCGGCGGCGGCGGTGGACGTGCTGCAAATCCCCGCCTTCCTGTGCCGGCAGACCGATCTGCTGCTGGCCGCCGGCGTCACCGGCCGCGCGATCAACGTCAAGAAGGGCCAGTTCCTGGCGCCGTGGGACATGGCGCATGTCGCCGCCAAGATCGCGTCCACCGGCAATCAGCGCGTATTGCTGTGCGAGCGCGGCGCCAGCTTCGGCTACAACACGCTGGTCTCCGACATGCGGGCGCTGCCGATCATGGCGCGTACCGGCTATCCGGTGGTGTTCGATGCGACGCATTCGGTGCAGCAGCCGGGCGGGTTGGGCGGCGCCTCCGGCGGGGATCGCAGCTTCGCGCCGGTGCTGGCGCGCGCCGCGCTGGCGGTTGGCGTCGCCGCGGTGTTCATCGAAACCCATCCCGACCCCGACCGCGCGCCGAGTGACGGACCGAACATGATCCCGCTGCGCGACATGCCCGCGCTGGTCAGCCGACTTGCCCGCTTCGACGCGCTGGCGAAAGCCGCCTGACGGCGACCGCCCGCGCCGGTCAAGCCGCGAACGCGCGCAGTCGTTATTTTGATCGGTCAAACTGCGCGGTCCGTCCGGGGTTCCGATACCGGTATCGGCTACGGGATCGGCCCCCTCATGCTGCGCTTCGCATTTGCCGCGCCGGCTGCCCTGTTCGTTGTTTTGGCGTTCACCCTTGCCACGCGGGCCGCAGCACCGCCGGATGCCGACCCCGCCCTGTCACCTTGGTTCGAGGACCTGCGGCAGCCCGGCAGCGGGCGGTCCTGCTGCTCGATGGCGGATTGCCGGCCGGTGGACTACCGGATCATCCAAAATCATTACGAAGCCTTTGTCGATGATCAATGGATGTCGGTGCCGCCCGACAAGGTCCTGCGCCGCTACGACAACCCGACCGGACGTGCCGTGGTGTGCTGGACCCCCGCGCTCGGCATCATGTGCTTCGTCGAGGGGCCGGGCACGTAGCCGGCTGGGCGCCCCTCCCGCTGCCGCTTGCGTCGCCGCCCCGCAGGGGCTACGCATCGGCCATGGTCCCCGGCGCGTTGAGCCATGTCCGTCCGGCCCGCCACTGCGCGGCCGGCGACGCGCGCCTGCTTCTCGGGCTTCGACTTACCCGCCCCTGGGCGTAGCGCCGCGCGGCCTGCCGCCGGCATCGCTCAGGGGAAGCGCCCCGGTTCGCGCGCCGTCGCGCGCAGTCCGGCGTCGGTGGTAACGATCCCTGACTACGCAAAAGGCTGACACCATGCCCCTCCAGCACCCCAACTTCGGCGTGATCGCCGAGGACCGCATCATCATCTTTGACACCACCCTGCGCGATGGCGAGCAATCGCCCGGCTTTTCCATGAATTTGCAGGAAAAGCTGCGGATGGCCGAGGCGCTTGCCGAGTTGGGGGTGGATGTGATCGAGGCGGGCTTCCCCATCGCCTCCCCCGGCGACTTCGATTCCGTGCGGCTGATCGCCGAGCGCCTGAAGGGCCCGGTGATCGCCGGGCTGGCGCGGGCCGCCCGCGCCGACATCCTGCGGGCCGCCGAGGCGGTGGCGCCCGCCGAGCGCAAGCGCATCCATACCTTCATCGGCGTCAGCCCGCTGCACATGGAACACCAGTTGCGCATGCAGCCCGATGAGGTGCTGGCGGCGATCGCCGAGACCGTGACTTTGGCACGCCAGCACACCGACGATGTCGAATGGTCCGGCATGGATGCGACCCGCGCCGACCCCGACTTCCTGTGCCGCTGCGTGGAGACGGCGATCCGCGCCGGTGCCACGACGATCAACCTGCCGGATACCGTCGGCTATGCCGTACCGCAGGACATGCACCGGCTGTTCACCATGCTGCGCACCCGCGTGCCGGGCGCCGACGGCGTGATCTTCTCCACCCACAACCACAACGATCTGGGCCTTGCCGTCGCCAACACGCTGGCCGCCGTCGCGGCCGGCGTGCGGCAGATCGAATGCACCATGAACGGGATCGGCGAGCGTGCCGGCAACGCCTCGCTCGAAGAAGTGGTGATGGCGATCCGCACCCGCCACGACGCGATCGCCTGCCGCACCGGCGTCGCCAGCGAGAACATCCTCAAGACATCCAAGCTGCTGGCTGCCATCACCGGCTTCGACGTGCAGCCGAACAAGGCGATCGTCGGCCGCAACGCCTTCGCCCATGAAAGCGGCATCCATCAGGACGGCGTGCTGAAGAACGCCGCCACCTACGAGATCATGACGCCGGAAAGCGTCGGCTGGTCGCGGTCGTCCCTGGTGATGGGCAAGCATTCGGGGCGCGCCGCGTTCCGCGACAAGCTGAAGGCGCTGGGCTATGGCGAGGTCGGCGACAACCAGCTCAACGACGCGTTCCGCCGCTTCAAGGAACTCGCCGACCGCAAGAAGGTCGTCTACGACGAGGATATTGCGGCCCTGGTCGATGACGAGGTGCTGCGCGGGCACGACCGCATCCGCTTCGTGGCGCTGGATGTCCATGCCGGTTCGCGCGGCCCGGCGACCGCGGAGCTGGAGCTGGAGGTGGATGGCCAGGGCCGCACGGCGCGTGCGACCGGCGACGGGCCGGTGGACGCCACGTTCAACGCCCTGCGCAGCATCTTCCCGCACGAGGCGACGCTGCGCCTGTTCTCCGTCGGCGCGGTGACGGAGGGGACGGACGCCCAGGCCCGCGTCACCGTCCGGTTGGAGGAGGATGGTAAGCTGGTGGACGGCCAGGGCGCCGACACGGACACCATCGTCGCCTCCGCCCGCGCCTATGTCCATGCGCTGAACAAGCTGCTGGTCAAGCGCATGCGCAGCGCCCCCGGCGATCTGGCCGACGCCATGCGGGCCTGACCGCGCGGCGGCACGCCGGCGGAACGGTCGGGAACGACCCGCGGTCCGGGGAGTTAAGCGGCCCTGGCACGGACCACGGGAAGGGGACGGCGTGGCACGAGGCAACGGGGCCGGCGGCGCCACCGGCGGGCTGCACCGCATCCTGCTGACCGGCGAGGCGGCCGGCGGGGTGTGGAGCTATTCGCTGGAACTCGCGGGCGGCCTTGCCGCTGCGGGAATCGCCGTCGTGCTCGCTGTGCTCGGGCCGCCCCCCTCGGCCGCGCAGATGGCCGAGGCGAACGCGATCCCCGGGCTGTGGGTGGTGCCGACCAACCTGCCCGCCGTCGCCTCCGCCGCTGATCCAGAGGCCTTGCGCAGCACCGGGGCGGTGCTGGCGGGGCTGGCGCAGCGGGTCCGGGCGGATACTGTCCACCTGCACACGCCCGCGCTGGCCGCCGAGGTCGCCTGGGCGCAGCCGGTGCTGGCGGTCGTGCATGCGGATTTCGGGACATGGTGGGACGCGGTTCATCGCAGCACGGCGCTGCCGGAGGCGCTGGGCTGGCGGGCGGAGGTGATCGGCCGCGGCCTGGCGGAGGCGGACGCCGTGGTGGCGCCGACGCGCAGCCTTGCGCGCGCGCTGTCCCGCCGCTACCGCCCCGGGCGCAGCATCGCCGTAGTGCCGCACGGGCGCACGCCACGGCCGATGCCGTCCCACCTGCGTCAGCCAGTGGTGCTGACCGCCGGACGGCTGTGGGACGAGGGCAAGAACATCGCCGCCCTGGATCGCGCCGCGGCGCTGCTGGACGTGCCGGTGCTGGCCGCCGGCCCCTTGCGCACGCCGGATGGCGAGGCCGGCATCGCGCTGCATCTGGCCCGGCCGCTCGGCGTGCTCGATCCGCTGACGCTCGCGGCGCACATGGCGACCGCGACCGTGTTCGCCGCCCCGTCGCGCCATGAGGCCTTCGGGCTCGCGGTGCTGGAGGCCGCCCAGGCCGGCATGGCGCTGGCGCTGGCCGACATACCCGCCTTCCGCGAGCTGTGGGACGGCGCCGCGCTGTTCTTTGACCCGGAGGATGCGGAGCGTCTGGCCGACGTGGTGCGCCGGCTGCTGGCCGCCCCCGCTGGCCACGCGGCGCGCGCGCGCGAGCGGGCCGAGCGCTACCCCGCGTCGGCGATGGTGGCGGCGACGCTCGGCCTGCACACCGACCTGGTGCGCGGGCGCAGCATCCTGTGCGCCTAGGCCGACCCGCCGTCGGCGCGGTCGGGGACGCTTGAGGGGGTGAGGTACCGGGCGGCCAAATCCTCGCGCAGCCGGGCCTGTGCGGCCAGCCGTTCCGCGTGTTCCTTCCGCTCCGCCGCCTGGCGCGCGCGCCGGTTCTGCCACCAGCGCGCGACATCGCGGTGGAAGAACAGGACGTAGGACGGAATCCACGTGGCAAGCACGAGGGCGGCGAGGATCCAGTGCGCGCGGGTCATCGGCGGCGGCGTGTCCGGTCGGGGGCAGGTCGGGCATAGATGAAAGCGGACGGCCGGCGCCGCAAGCAGAATCCTTGCTCGGCCGGATCAGCGCGACCCTGCCCCCTCCGACCCGCCGGTTTCCACGTTGCCGGCGCTGCCCCCCGCATCCTGGCCGGTAGCCGGGCCGCCCGGGCCGGCAACGCGGCCCAGCCCGTCGGTGCCGGTCTGACGCGGCGGCTGGGTTTCGCCCGGCCCCGGCGGCAGCTTCCCGGTGCCGCCGGCATTGGCGGCGCCGTAGCCCTCGCCCTGCGGGATCGTGTTGACCGCCCCGGACTGCGCCAGCAGGAAGGCGGCCAGCAGCACGCTAAGGCGCCGTTCCCTCGATAGGCTGCGCATGCTTGCCGCCTTCCTTGCGATGCACCAGGCTGAACACGACGGGCACGAAGAACAGGGTCGAGAGCGTGGCGAAGGTCAGCCCGCCGATCACCGCGCGGCCGAGCGGCGCGTTCTGCGCGCCCCCGTCGCCCAGGCCGAGCGCCATCGGCAGCATGCCGATGATCATGGCCGACGCGGTCATGATGACGGGCCGCAGCCGCCCCTGGCCCGATTGCAGGGCCGCGGCCCGCGCGTCCTCTCCGTCCGCCAGCCGTTCGCGCGCGAAGCTGATCACCAGCACGCTGTTCGCCGTCGCGATGCCCATGCACATGATCGTGCCGGTCAGTGCCGGGACCGAAATCGGCGTGAAGGTCACAAAGAGCGCCCAGACAATGCCCGCCAGCGCCGCCGGCAGCGCCACGACGATCACGAACGGGTCCAGCCAGGACTGGAAGTTGACGACCACCAGCAGATAGACCAGCAGAATCGCCGCGGCGATGCCGGGAAACAGCTCTCCGTACGCGGTGCGCATCGTCTCCACCTGGCCGCGCACCGCGACCGACGCGCCCTTCGGCAGTTGCTGCTTCGTCGCCTTCAGGATGCCCTGGATGTCGTCGTCGATCGCGCCGAGGTTGCGCCGGCTGTAGCTGGCATAGATATCGACCACCGGCTGCACGTCATAATGTGAGACGACCCCATCGGCGGGTCCACGCTCGATGCTGCCGAGCGCGCCGAGAATCTGCGGTGTCAGCCCGTCTGCGCCGGTGATCGGCACGTTGGCCAGGTCGTTCATGGTATCGACGCGATACTGCGGCGTTTCCGCGATCAGCGGGTAGGACACCCCGCTCTTGATATCCAGCCAGAAATTCGGTTTCACCTGGAAACTGCCGGACAGCACGGACAGCACGCTGTCCGCGACATTGCGCTCAGTCAGGCCGACCTGCCGGGCCAGCGTCCGATCGATCGCGATGTTGATCTGCGGATAGTCGTAGCGCTGCTGGATGCGCGCATCGACCACGCCGGCGACGCGCCGGATGCGATGCAGCAGCTCCACCGCATAGGCATGATCCGCCGCCTCGTCCGTGCCGGAAACCTGCACGTCGATGGAGGACGGCAGTCCGTCATTCAGCACCTGGGAGGTGATGTCGGCAGGCAGCGAGGCAAAGGTGACGCCGGGGAAGCGGTGCGGCAACTCATGGCGGAGGGTTTCAATGTAGCCCTCTGTCGCGCCGTGGCCGGGGCCGAGCGTGACCGTGATGTCCGCATCCTGCGGGCCGATCGTGCCGGTGTTGCTGTAGGCCATGTTGATGCCGCTGTACGGCAGGTCGATGTTGTCGACGATGGTGCGAATGTACTTGCCCGGGATGATGCGGCGAATCTGCTGCTCCACCTCGTCGCACAGCCGCGCGGTGTCCTCGATGCGCGTGCCGGTATGCGCGCGCATGTGCAGCATGATCTCATTGCCATAGACGCGCGGAAAGAACACCCGGCCGAGCCACGGCGTCAGCGCAAGAGAGCCGGAGACGACGATCGCGAAGCCGACCAGGAACACCAGCGGCCGGTCGAGCGCGCGGCCGAGCAGCCGATGATACCGCTCACCGAGCCGGTTGAAGCCATGCTCGAACCCTTGCTGAAAGCGGGATAGCCGCGCCACGATGCGCCACCGGCTGCGCCCGGTGCCGGCCTGCTTCGCGAGCAGATAAAGCGCCATCGTTGGTACCAAGGTACGCGACAGCACGTAGGAGGCGACCAGCGCGAAGATCACCGCCTCCGCCATCGGTACGAACAGGTAGTGGGAAACGCCGGTCAAGGCGAACATCGGGACGAACACGATGGAGATCGCCAGCACCGATACCAGCGCCGGCACCGCGATCTGCTGGGCACCTTCCAGGATGGCATCGCGGATGGCCGCGCCATCGTCGAGATGCAGTGTGATATTCTCGATCGTCACGGTCGCGTCGTCCACCAGCATGCCGACGGCAAGCGCCAGTCCGCCGGCCGTCATCACGTTCAGGCTCTCACCGATGGTCCACAGCGCCACCACCGCCGCAAGCACGGCAAGCGGGATGGACACGGCGATGATCAACGTCGATCGCCAACTGCCGAGGAACATCAGGATCATCAGCGCGGTCAGCACGGCGGCGATCGCGCCCTCCCGCACCACGCCGGTGATGGCGCCGCGCACGAACCCGGATTGGTCGCCCACCGTGCTGATCGTCAGCCCTTTCGGCATCTGCGATTTGAGCTTCGGGATGCGCGACTTCACGCCGCCTGTGATAGCGAGCGTGGAGGCGCTGCCGATCTTGAACACCGGGATCAGCACTGCGCGCTGTCCGTTCATGCGCACCAGATTGGTCTGCGGCGGCGACCCGTTGTGGACATAGGCGACGTCGCGCATATAGATGACGGTGCCGTCCGCGCGCTTCACCGGCAGGTCGTTGATCCGGTCGATCGTGGTGGGGCTGGCATTGAGTTCGACGTAGCTTTCGGTTGACCCGATCTTCTGCGTGCCCGCCGGGATGACCAGGTTCTGCTGTTCCAGCGCATCGACGATATCGGCGGCCGAGACGTTGAAGGTCTGCATGGCGTCGGGGTCGAGGTCGGCCATGATCGAGCGGTCGAGCCCGCCATACGGCGACGGGATGGAGGCGCCATTGACGCTGGCAAGCTGCGGGCGAATGAAGTTCTCCGCCAGGTCATAGAGCTTGATCTGCGAAATGTGGCCCGACATGGCGAGCTGGATCACCGGCACGGTGTCGGCGCTGTATTCCAGGACGTAGGGCGGCGTGATCCCCGGTGGCAGCAGCTTCAGCACCGTCTGCGCCGCCGCCGTGGTCTGCGCCAGCGCGCTGCTGATGTTCACGCTCGACTGGAAGTGGATCTTCACCACGCCATAGCCGTTCAGCGATTCCGATTCGATCGTCCTGACATTGTTGACCTGCGTCGTCAGCGTCCGCTCGAAATAGTAGACGATCCGTCCCGACATGTCGGCCGGCAGCATCCCGGTATAGGTCCAGACCACCGCGACGACCGGGATGTTGATGTTGGGGAATATGTCGGTCGGAATCGACAGCGCCGCGGTGACGCCGGCGAGCAGGATGGCGATCGCCATGACGAAGAACGTGTAGGGCCGGTCGAGGGCGACGCGAACGATCCACATGCGCGCTATTGGCCCGGCAACGGCTGGTCCGCCGCGCTGCGGTTGGGCGGCGCCGGATGATGCCCGGCGATCCGCACGGCCTCCCCGTCCGAGATCGAATCGGGCGGGTTGTCGATGATCTGGTCGTCACGCCCGATCCCGGCGATCACCTCGACCTCGGTGCCGAGATCGCGGCCGACGCGGATGCTCCGCAACGCCACCTTGTCGTCCTTCCCGACGGTGGCCACCTCCATGCCGTGCTCCTGGAAGATCAGCGCGCTGGTCGGGACGATCAGCGCGCCGGGATTGGCGTCGAGGTGGAAGTCCACATTGGCGAAGCTGCCCGGCGACAGCACTTCCTCCGGATTTGGCGCTTCCAGTTCGACCAGCATGGTGCGCGACTGCTCCGCGACCTGATGCGCCAGTGTGATCACCCGGGCGGCGAAGGCACGGCGTGGGTATTCCGGCAGGTGCAGATCCGCGGTCATGCCGACATGCACCTGCGCGGCGTACGCCTGCGGGACGCGCACATAGACCCGCATCGCGTGGATGTCCGCGACCGCGAACAGCTCCGGGCCAGGGACGCTGTCGGCCTTGATCAGCGCGCCGACATCGGTGCGCCGCACCGTCACCACGCCGTCGAACGGGGCGATCAGCCGCTTGAACCCCTCCAGGGCCTCCAGGCGCCGCACATCCGCCTCCGCCGCCACCACGGCCGCCTGCTTGGCGGCGGCATCGCTGAGCGCGACATCGACGCTTTGCCGGGACACCGACTGCGTTGGCAGCAGCGCGCTCCAGCGCGCCGACGTCACCTCCGCCAGCTTCTCGTTCGCCTGTTCGGCCGCCAGCCGCGCACGGGCCTGGCCGAGCTGCTGGTCAAGCTCCGGCGCGTCGATCTCGCCGAGCAGGTCGCCCGCCTTCACCGGGGCGCCAATGTCCTTGTACCACATGCGCAGGTAGCCGCTGACCTGCGCATAGATCGGCGCTTCGAACCACGCCTGCACGTCGCCGGGCAGGCGCAGCATGGCGTGCGGGGCGCTTGCCTGCGGCGCGATCACATCGACGTCGGGCACCGACGCGGCGTCGGTTTCCTTGGCCAGCGCATCCTCGTCGCGGCTGCGGATCAGGATGCCGCCGCCAACCAGCAGCAGCACGACAACCAGCGCGCCGGCGACAATCAGGATCAGCCGCCGTCTGCCGTTCCGCCGGCTTTCTCCCTTCTGCCCCATCCCGCTCCAGCGCCGCCCGCCACTTGCTGGCGACCAGACGCGGCGGCACTGTCAAGGTTGCAGGTGCGGCCCGTTAACTTGCGGTTCAGGCGAACACGTCTTCAGCCGGGATCGTGCCCGACGCGCACCAGCATCTTGCCGAAATTGCCGCCGCGCAGCACCTGTGCCAGCGCGTCGGGCGCGTTTTCCAGGCCGTCCACCACCGTTTCGCGGTAGCGCAGCGTGCCGTCTTCCACCCAGGGCGCGGCGAGCTTGCGCCATTCGGCGAAGCGCTCCGGGCGGTCGGACACCAGGATGCCCTGCATCAGCACCCGCTTGGCGATCATGAAGCCCAGATTGGGGCCAGGCGGCGGCCGGTCCACGTTGTACTGCGCGACCATGCCGCAGAAGATGACACGCGCGAACACGTTCAGCATCGGAATCACCGCCGCCTGCACGCCGCCGCCGACATTTTCGAAATAGACATCGATCCCCTGCGGGCAGGCGGCCTGCAAGGCGCCGCGCAAATCCATGCCGCGATGATCGATGCAATCGTCGAACCCGAGGGTTTCCTGCACCCACAGGCACTTCTCCGCCCCGCCGGCCACGCCGATGACCCGCGCGCCCGCCCGCTTGGCCAACTGCCCGGCAACCGAGCCGACCGGGCCGGATGCGGCGGAGATCACCACCGTCTCCCCGGCCTTCACGCGCCCGACATCGGTCATGCCCGTGTAGGCCGTGACACCTGGCATCCCGAGCACGCCGAGATAGGTCGAAAGCGGCGGGCCGTGCCGTTCGAGCTTCACCAGTTGCTGCGCCGGTGAGAGCGAATGCGTCTCCCACCCGCGGCTGCCGAGGACGATATCGCCGGGGGCGAAGGCCGGTGCGGCGGAGGCGATCACCTCCCCGATCGACTCCCCCGTCATCACCTCGCCGATCTGCACCGGCTTGGCATAGGACGCGCGGTCGGACAGGCGGCCGCGCATATAGGGGTCGATCGAGAGCCAGATGGTGCGGGTCAGCACCTCCCCCGCCGCCGGCACGGGCAGCGCGTGTTCGGTCATCTCGAAATGGCTCGGTCCCGGCTCCCCGTCGGGGCGCCGGCGCAGCACCAGGGCGCGTCGCATCTCGGTCATTTTCCCCTCCCGCTCACGCCGCCTCGGCGCGCAGCACCAGCCGGCCGGTGACCTGGCCGGCGCGCAGGCGCATCAGCGCCGCATCGGCCTGCGGCATCGGCACCTGCTCGATCGGCAGCTTCGGCAGCTTACCGCTCTCCGCCAGGGAAACCATGGCGCGCAGATCGGCCGGCGTGCCGACATAGCTGCCCTGGATGGTCCAGGCCTGCATCGCCATCAAGGGCAGCGGAATGCGCAATTCGCCGCCGAACAGCCCCACCTGCACCAGCTTGCCGC
Source organism: Pseudomonadota bacterium (assembly GCA_021826485.1). GTDB lineage: Bacteria > Pseudomonadota > Alphaproteobacteria > Acetobacterales > Acetobacteraceae > JAFKFJ01. Next base: position 13,289 of record JAKAZX010000057.1, read on the forward strand.
CCTTGCGCAGCGAATCGAACGCGGCGCGCGCGCTGGCGGTGCCGTTGACGAAGTCGATCACCGCGCCGGGCTTGCCGCCGGCCGCCTCGATGATGCGCTTGGTCACCCCCTCCCCCGCGCCGTCCACCACGGCGGTCGCGCCGGCCTGCCGCGCCGCCTCCCGCTTCTCGGGGCTGACATCGACGGAGATGATGTTGCGGTGGCCGAGGGCACGCAGCACCGCGATCGCCTGCAACCCGAGCCCGCCGGCGCCGACCAGCACCACCGGCTCCTCCGCCGGGCGGGGCATCACCTTCTGGATCGCCGAATAGACCGTGATGCCCGAACAGGCATAGGTCGCGGCCAGCGCCGGATCGACGCCGCCCAGGTCGATCAGGTGGCGCGGGTGCGGCGCCAGCACGTGGGTGGCGTAGCCGCCGTTCTGGTAGATGCCGATGCTGCGCGGGGTCAGGCACATGTTGTCCTGTTCCGCGGTGCAGGCAGCACAGGTGCCGCAGCCGACCCAGGGATAGACAATGCGCC
>JAKAZX010000502.1 GCA_021826485.1 Pseudomonadota bacterium
GCCGAGGAGCGGGTGCAGGGCGGCGGCGCGATCGTCCTGCATCCGGACGTGCGGCGGATGCTGCTGACCATGCGGGCGCTGGCGCTCGGCGGCCGGCTGCTCACGCTGTACGCGGCGCTGGCGCCGGAAGCACGCGCGGCGCTGCTGATCCCGGTGGCCAAGGCGTGGGCGACCGATGCGGGGGTGGAGGCCGCCTCGCTCGGCGTGCAGGTGCATGGCGGCGCCGGCTTCGTGGAGGCGACGGGCGCGGCGCAGCACCTGCGGGATGCCCGCATCGCGCCGATCTATGAGGGCACCAACGGCATCCAGGCGCTCACCCTGCTGCGCCGCGGCCTGCTGCGTGACCAGGGCGCCGGCTGCACTGCCCTGCTGGCCGAGATCGCGGCCGACGAGGCGGCCACCCCGGCGCTGCGCCGCGCCGCGCAACTGGCCGCCGACAGCGCGGCCTGGCTGCGTCAGGCCCCTGCGCGGGAGGCCGAGGCCGGGGCGACGCCGTTCCTGGCGCTGCTGGGCACCGTCACCGCCGGCTGGCTGTGCGCCCGCGTCGCCGCCCTGCCGGAGGCGCCGCCGGGCGCGCGCGTCGCGGCCACGGTGTTCCTCGAACAGGTGCTGCCGCGTGTTCACTTCCTCGCCCATGCGCTCGCCACGCCCACCGCGGCGCTGGTCGGCACGCAGCCGATTCTGTAGCTTTCGGCTTCCGCCGTTCCGGAGGTGCCTCGCCGATGCGTTCCCGCCTGACCCACCCCGCCGCCGCGCTCGTGCTGCTGCTCGGCACGCTCGCCGCCTGCGCCCAGCCGCAGCCGACGGCCACCGCCAGCGGCGCCAACCCGAATCCGCCGCCGCCGCCGGTGCGCAGCGAGGAGATTCCCAAGCCGCCGGTCAGCGAGGACCCGCTGATCTGGCAGCCTGGCCACTGGGACTGGGAAGGCAGCGGGTATGCCTGGCGGCAGGGGGAGTGGGTGAAGCGGGCCGGCCACGGCACCGAATGGCAGGACGGCTACTGGTCCAACCAGTCCGGGTCCGGCGCCTGGACCTGGGTGCCGGCGCACTGGATGTGATGGCATGACCCGCTTCGTCCTGCCGGCCGCTGCCCTGGCGCTGGCGCTCGCTGCCGCCGGCTGCGCCCCGCCGCCGGCCGATCCCTATCCGCAGACCCCGTCCGCCCCGCCGCCGGCGCAGACCCAGGCGGCCCCGGCCCCAGCCGGATAGCACGGAGGGCGCGATGACCCGCATCGAGCCGGTGTTCCTGTTCGACCTGGACGGCACGCTGGTCGACTCGGTCTATCAGCACGTGCTGGCCTGGAAGGAGGCGCTGGATGCGGAGGGCGTGCCCCTTTCGGTCTGGCGCATCCACCGCAAGGTGGGCATGAGCGGCGGGCTGTTCGCCAACATGCTGCTGCGCGAAACCGGCCTCGCCGCCGATGCGGAGCGGCTGGAACGCCTGCGCCGCCGCCATGCCGAAAGCTACCGCGCCCATATCGGCCAGGTCCGCCCGCTGCCCGGCGCGCAGGAGTTGCTGGCGACGCTGACCGCCAATCGCATCCCCTGGGCGATCGCGACCAGCGGGCGGATGGAGACGGCGGGGGCGAACCTGCAGGCGCTGGGCGTCGATCCGGCGCAGGTGCCGGTGGTGACGCGCGACATGGTGAAATACGCCAAGCCCGACCCGGACCTGTTCCTGGCGGCGGCGGAGCGCCTGAACGCGCCGATCGAGACCGCCGTGGTGGTCGGCGATGCGATCTGGGACATGCTGGCGGCCCGCCGCTGCCGCGCGCTCGGCGTCGGCCTCCTGTCCGGCGGCTACGGGCAGGAGGAGCTGGAGCGCGGCGGCGCCGCCCGGGTCTATGAGGACCCGGCCGACCTGCTCCGCCACCTCGACGAGGTGGGCGGCCGGCGCTGACGGCGCCTCAATCGGCGTGAGCGGCCCCGTGCGGCACCGCCGGGGCGGGCGTGGCAGGGGCCAGCCGGTGCGCCCGCGCGAACTGGTGCGTCTGCCATGCCAGCACCGCCGCGAACACCGCGAACGCCCCCAGAATCAAGGCCATGTACCAGGTTTCACCGACCGTCATGACTTCCCTCCTGCTTCGTGCAGGTGGCGATGCAAGCAGGGCGGGGGCGGGCGGTCGTTGATCCGGATCAAGAAGGGTTGCGGCCGGGCGGCCGGTATGTGAATTCGCGGCAGGGTTGTTCCGGCCTGCCATCGCCGCGCCACATTGCGGGGCAGATACAGGCCGCAGTCACGGCGGCGAAGGAGCGCATCATGACACGGCACGGCTGGCGGGACTGGCAATGCGCGGGGGCCCTGGCGGCCCTGCTGGCGCTGGGCGGCTGCGCCGGCATGCCCGGCTACGGCAACATCTCGGTCGGCGGCTTCGACCCCGGCGGCTTCGGCGGGTTCGAGCCGGCCTTTTCCGCCTTCTCCCCCGATTATGCGCCGAGCTACGCGCCCGGCTTCGCCGAGCCGGGCGTGTTCGGCATGGGCGGCCTCCTCGGTGGGTTCGGCGCCGGCGAATGGCACGGCGGCGGCTGGCACGGCGGCGGCTGGCACGGCGGCGGCGGCGGGGACTGGCACCGTGGCCCGATGGGCGGCGATTTCGGCCACGGCCCTGCCTTCGCCGGCGGTGCCATGGGCCACCTGGCGGAGAGCCACGCCGGCGAGTTCATGCGGCCGTAGCCCGCAGCAACGGCAGGCGCCGTACCGTCGGCCGTGCTAGTCTGCCGGCC
>JAKAZX010000503.1 GCA_021826485.1 Pseudomonadota bacterium
CCTCGCGGCGGCGGCGCGGTTCGGCTTCGGGCCGGGCGATGTCGGGATGCTGCTGCACGGCACCACCATCGCCACCAACGCGGTGCTGGAACGCCGCTTCCCGCGCGGCGTGCTGCTGGCGACCGAGGGGTTCCGCGACGTGCTGGAGATCGGCCGGCACGTCCGCCGCGACCTGTATGGCCTGCGCCCGCCGCAGCGGCCTGAGTTGATTCCGCGCGACCGCCGCATCGGTGTCGCCGAGCGCATCCGCGCCGATGGCGGCGTCGAAACGGCGCTGGCCGGCCCGGCGGTGGCGGCGGCCGTCGCGCTTGTGCGCGACCTGGGCGCGGAATGCGTGGCGGTCGCGCTGCTCAATGCCCATGCCAACCCGGCCCATGAGCGGCGGCTGCGCGACGCGCTGGCGGCCGCCCTGCCCGATTTGCCGGTCACCCTCTCCTCCGACGTCAGCCCGGAAATCCGCGAGTATGAGCGGACCGCGACGGCGGCGCTGAACGCCCTGCTGATGCCGGTGGTGGGCGCCTATCTGCGCAGCCTGCGGGGGCGGCTGGACGCCGCCGGGATCGCCGCGCCGCTGCTGCTGGTGCAGTCGAACGGCGGGGTGTGCAGCGCCGCCGTGGCGGCGGCCCAGCCGGTGCGGCTGCTGCTGTCCGGCCCAAGCGGCGGCGCGGCGGCGGCGCGCCTGGTGGCGGATGCGCTCCGCCGGCCCAATCTGGTGGGCGTCGATATGGGCGGCACCAGCTTCGATGTCTGCGTGCTGCGGGATGGCGCACTGGCCCTGGTCACGCAAGGGGAGATCGACCACCTGCCGGTGCGCGTGCCGATGATCGAGATGCGCACGATCGGCGCCGGCGGCGGCTCGATCGCCACGGTGGACCCGGCCGGCCGCCTCAGCGTCGGGCCGCGCAGCGCCGGCGCCCGGCCGGGCCCGGCCTGCTACGGCCGGGGCGGCACCGAACCGACCGTAACCGACGCCAATCTGGCGCTCGGGCGGCTGGATGGGGCGGCCTTCCTGGGGGGCGGGATGCGGCTCGACGCCGCCGCGGCGCGGGCGGCGCTGGCGGCCCGCATCGCCGAACCGCTCGGCCTGCATCCCGACGCCGCGGCGGAGGGGGTGCTGACCGTCACCGATGCGGCGCTGGCCGCCGCGATCCGCCTCAGCCTGTTCGAGAAGGGGCTGGACCCGGCGGATTTCGCCCTGCTGGCGTTCGGCGGCGCGGGCGGGCTGCATGCCGTCTCGGTCGCCGCCGAACTCGGCATGCCCGAGGTGATTTTCCCCGCCGATGCCAGCACCCTGTCCGCCCGCGGCATCCTGGAGACCGACATCGTCCATGATCTGGCCAGCAGCCGCGTGCTGCCGGCAACCGCGGGGAGTGCCGCGGCCCTTGACGCCACCGCCGCCCGCCTGCGCGCCGACGGGGAAGCGCTGCTGGCCGCCGACGGGGTGGCGCCGGAGCACCGGGCGCTGCCGCTGGCCGCCGATATGCGCTATGTCGGGCAGGCCTTCGAGCTGACGGTGCCGTGGCCGGAGGGGGCGGGCGTCGATGCGCTGTGCGCGGCATTCCATGCCCTGCACCGGCAGCGGTTCAGCTACAGCGATGCCACGGCGGCGGTGGAGATCGTCACGCTGCGGCTGGCCGCCACCGGCCGGCTGCCGCGCGCGGCGGCACTGCCGGCGCCCGCGCCCGGCCAGCCGGCCGCGCCGCGCCGCCGCCGCGTGTTTCTGGACGGCGCCTGGACCGAGGCGGCGCTACACCGCCGGGAATCGCTCGCCGGCCCGGTCGCCGGCCCGGCCTTGATCGAGGAGGATTTCACCACCGTGCTGATCCCGCCGGGCTGGCACTGCACCCCCGCCCCCGGCGGACATCTGGTGGCCCGGCGGGGGGATGCATGACCGCGCCGCTCGGCCCGGTGGCGCTGGAGGTCCTGCGCCACGCACTGACCGCGGCGGCGGCGGAGATGGACGTGACCATCTGGCGCACCAGCCGCTCCACCATCGTGCGCGAACTGCTGGACTACTCGACCGCGGTGTTCGATGCGGAGGGGCGCAACGTCGCGCAGTCGCAGCGCATTCCGCAGCACCTGAACGCCATGGGCGCCGGGCTGCACAGCATCGTCGCCGACTACATCAAGCTGGACGACTGGCAGGACGGCGACGTGGTCGTCACCAACGACCCGTATTGCGGCGGCCAGCACATCCCCGACATCCTCGCCTTCCGCCCGGTGTTCCATGCGGGCCGCCGGATCGCCGTGGTCGGCACGTGCTGCCACCATCTGGACATGGGCGGCATCGCCGCCGGCAGCTACGCCGCCGACGCGACCGAGGTGTTTCAGGAGGGCCTGCGCATCCCGCCGCTGCGGCTGCTGCGCGGCGGCACGGCGAATGAGGAAGTGCTGGCGATCCTGCGCCAGAACGTGCGCCGGCCGGACATGCTGTGGGGCGATCTGCAAGCGCAGCTCGCCTCCCTCGCGGTGGGGGAGGCGAGCGTCCGGCGCATCGCGGCACGGCATGGCGCGGCGGCGCTGGTGCAGGCCTGCTCGCAGTTGCTGGACGGGTCCGAGCGCGCGATGCGGGCGATGATCGCGGCCCTGCCGGACGGCACCTATGCGTTCGAGGACGTGATCGACGATGACGGCATCACGCCCGATCCGATCCGCATGCACGCCGCCATCACCATCAGGGGCGTCGAGCTGACGGTCGATCTGTCGGGCTGCG
>JAKAZX010000504.1 GCA_021826485.1 Pseudomonadota bacterium
GCGCGCCGCCGCGCGCCATTTCCAGCCCGGCCAGCAGGGTGCTGGCCAGGGCCGCCCGCCGCTCCAGCGCAGTGCCGAGGCTGTCGGGCAGGAACTGGTCCAGGCTCGCCCAGTCCGGCAGGCGGCCCAGCAGCGCGCCCAGGCGCTTCAGCGCGTCCTGCACGCTCCACAGCGTCATCGGCCGCGGCTGGTAGCGGCGGGTGCCGGCGGCGCGGCGGAACGCGGCCAGATAGGCGCGCAGCAGCGCCGGCAGATCGAGCGCGAGGCGGGAGTGGTCGGTTTCCGTGAACCCCTCCGGCGCGCCGCGGGCGAATACGTCCTGGCCCAGCACCGGCCGGGCACCGAGCCAAAGCGCCGCGGCGCGCATCCGTTGCAGGTCGACCAGCCGGCCGGCCAGCACCTCCGCCGCTTCCTCCCCCGCTTCGGCATCGTCGGTGCCGGGGGGCAGCAGCAGGCGGCTCTTCAGCCAGGCGAGCCAGGCGGCCATCACCAGCCAGTCGGCGGCCAGCTCCAGCCGGATCGCGCGCGCCCCCTCGATCACCGCCAGATACTGCTCGACCAGTGCAAGGATCGAGATGCGCGCCAGATCCAGCTTCTGCCGCCGCGCCAGATCCAGCAGCAGGTCGAGCGGCCCCTCGAACCCCTCCAGCCGCAGCACCAGGGCGTCGATCGCCTCAGTCATCGCCCAGCAGCGCCGCCCCGCCGAGCGGGTGGCCGGCGAGCGCGAGCACGAGGCGGATCGCCGGCTCCGCCACCGCGCCCAGCAGGGTGCGCACCGGATCGAAGGAATAGCCGGCCTGCCGTGCCAGCGCGGGCAGCAGGAACACCACCAGCAGCACGATCAGGATGCCCGCCCGCTCCAACCGCGCCCAGACGCGGGCGGCCGGCAGCGGCAGCAGGCCGACCACGATGCGCCCGCCATCCAGCGGTGGCACCGGGATCAGGTTGAACACGCCGAGCACGATGTTCACGAGCATGAAGTAGAACAGGAATTGCAACGCCGGCCCCTGCACCACCTCGGGCAGCAGCGGCACCGGGTACAGCGCCAGCGCGCCGAGCCAGGCGAGCAGGAAGTTCATCGCCGGCCCGGCCGCCGCCACCACCATCATGCCGCGCCGCGGATCGCGGAACTTCCAGGCGGAGACCGGCACCGGCTTCGCCCAGCCGAACATGAACCCGACCCGCCCGAAGGTCAGCAACTGCGTAACCAGCAGGAAGCCCGGCAGGATGATGGTGCCGAAGCGATCGACATGGGCGAGCGGATTGAGCGACAGCCGCCCCGCCTGCCGCGCCGTGTCGTCGCCCATCGCCAGCGCGGCATAGCCGTGCGCCGCCTCGTGCAGCGTGATCGCGATGATGGTCGGCACCGCCGCCAGCAGGATGGCGAGCAGCACGCCGGTCATGCCGGCAGCAGCCGGTCGCGCTCGGCCGCGAGCGCGGACGGGTCGAGCATCCGCCGCGCCGCCGCCGCCCGCGCGGTCGCCGCCGCCAGCCGCGCCCCGGCCGCCGCGGTCAGCGCCGGCAGCGCTTCCAGGATGGCGGCATTGCCCGCCGCGTCGCCGGGGCAATAGAGCGCGATGTCGCAGCCGGCGGCGAGCGCCTGTCCCGCCCGCTCCGCCGGCGTGCCGGAAAGCGCCTGCATGGCCAGATCGTCGGACAGCAGCAGCCCGGCGAAGCCGATGCGCCCGCGGATCACCTCCGCCACCACGCGGGGCGACAGGGTGGCCGGACGGTCGGGATCGAGGGCGAGGTAGCGGATATGCGCGGTCATCATCACCGGAAGGTCGGCATTGGCGGCGAAAGGGTGGATATCGCCGCTGAGATCGTCCGCGTCCACCTCCGGCAGCGCCAGATGGCTGTCCACCCGCGCCCGCCCGTGTCCCGGCGCGTGCTTGGCGACCGGGATGACGCCGGCGGCCAGCAGCCCCTCGGCCATCGCCCGGCCGAGGGCGGCGACGGCGGCTGGGTCGGCGGCGAAACCGCGGTCCCCCACCACGTCATGCATGCCGGGCAGCCGCAGGTCGAGCACCGGGGCGCAGGCCATGCCGATCCCGGCCGCCGCGCAATCGGCGCCGATCAATGCGCCGGTCAGCCAGGCGGCGCGCAGCCCCGCCGCCGTGTCGCGGGCATGCAGCGCGCCGATCGCCCCGGCCGGCGGCTGGGCGCGCCAGTGCGGCGGGCGCAGGCGGGCGACCCGGCCGCCTTCCTGGTCCACCAGGATCGGCGCGCCCGCCGGCAGCAGCGCGCGCAGGACGCCGGTCAGCGCCCGCAGTTGCGCGGGCGTCTCGACGTTGCGGCGGAACAGGATGATGCCGGCGGGCGGCCGGGCCGCGAACAGCGCCGCCTCCGCCGCCGCCAGTTGCGGGCCGGCGAGGCCGAGGATGCAGGCGCTAGAAGCTGGCAACCGAGCAGCCGCCGCCCTTCGCCTTCACGCGCTCGCAGAACTGCACCGCCTGGGCGGTATCGGCGAAGCCGCCGGTGCGCACGCGCCAGTAGGTGCGCCCGGCATGCTCGGTGCGCGAGATCGCCGGCGTGCGGCCGCCCAGCAGGTCGCCGTATTTGTGCGACAGGCGCAGCCATTCCTGCTTCGCCGCTTCCTCGGAATCGACGGCGGCAAGCTGCACCAGCGCGCCGGCGGGCCGGGCGGCGGCCGGCATGGCGGCGGCGGCCGGGCGCGGCGGCGGCGCGGCGACGG
>JAKAZX010000505.1 GCA_021826485.1 Pseudomonadota bacterium
TGATAATGCTGCCGCCGTGCGGCAATCTTCTGGTGGAATTGCTGAAAGCGACCGCCCTCGTGTCGCTGATCACGCTCACCGATCTCACCTTCGCCGGATCGCGCCTGATCAACAGCTATGGTCGGCCGGGACTGGTCTGGTCGCTGGTGCTGATGCTGTATTTCCTGATGGCGTTCCCCCTGAGCCGCGGCGTGCGGCGGCTGGAGCGGCGGCTTGCGCTGTTCAGGGCGGCGGTCGGTTAGCCGGCATGGAATTCGATCCGGCCTTCGCGCTGTCGATCCTGCCGGACCTGCTGCGCGGCGCCGTCGTGACAATCATGGCAACGCTGGGCGGTTTCGCGGTGGCGCTGCTCGGCGGGCTGGTGCTCGCGCTCGCGCGGCGCACGCGGGCGGCGCCGCTGGCCGTGTCGTACACCGAGTTCATACGCAACACGCCGCTACTGGTGCAGGTCTATTTCGTGTTCTACGTGCTCCCATTCCTCGGCGTGACGCTCGGTGCGATGACCAGCGGTATCGTGGCGCTCGGCCTCAACTACAGCGCCTATGTCGCGGAGGTGTACCGCGCCGGCATCGACAGCGTGCCGGCCGGGCAGTGGGAGGCGGCGCGGTCGCTCGGGCTCGCACCGCGGACCATCTGGGCCCGCGTCCTGCTGCCGCAGGCGATGCGGCCGATCCTGCCGGTGCTGGGCAATTATGCGATCGGCATGTTCAAGGACACGCCGCTGCTTGCCACCATCACCATCCCGGAGATGTTCAACTCCGCCATGCAGATCGCCGGCACCACCTATCGCTACAATGAACCGTACACGCTGGTCGCGCTGCTGTTCCTGGCCATGAGCTATCCGGCGGCGCTGCTGGTGCGCGTGTTGGAGCGCCGGCTGCACCCTCCGGCGTGAGCGCCTGACGGTCGGCGTCAGGACCCGCCGGGGGCTTCGCGAACGCATTTCATTCCTTAATAGGAACAATATGCCCGCGCGAAGGCCCCGGCGGGTCTCAGGCCGATTTTGCGGGCGGGCGGCAGCGGCGCGCGGTGGGCGGGGCGAGGGGCGGCGCGGGGTCGCGGACGGCCGGTCGGTGGGCTGGGGGCGGCCGTCCGGCTCTGGGGCGGCGCTTTGCGGGCGTCCGGGGGGGAAGCCGCAGGATGTCCGGCAGTGGCCAGCCGAGCATCCGGAACAGGGGGCGGATCAACCGCTTGGCCTGTGGCGCCGCGTCCAGCAGCGCGATCATCTCGGCATCGTGGGTCAGCATGTGCGTCAGCAGCGACCCGCCCACCGTGGTCTTCCGCACGGCCTTCAACAACCATGCCCTGCCGCGCGGCAGCGGATCGGGCTGGCGCGGCGGCGGCGGCGGCGCCTCTGGCGACGCCGGCTTGCGCTTGCGCTTGCGCGGCGGCCGCAGCGTGCCGGCGGCCAGCCGCTCGGCAATGCGGGCGAACCGGTGGCTGGTGCGGGTCAGCCGGATGCAGATGAGGGTGATCTGCGGGCCGAGCAGCAGACCCACGCCGTGGCTTTCGGCGACGATCCGGCAGAGCTGGCGAAGGATGCCGGCGAAGCGTTCGGCCAGCGTGGGTGACGCGGGAGGGGGCACGGCCCGTGTTAGATCAAATAACGAAACCGCGCGCAAGCGTTATTTTCGGCGACTGCGTGCGCCCCGCGTGGCCCGTGCCGGCGGCGCTTCGGTCCTGCTCGCGTCCTGCCCGGATGGATGGTCAGCGGCTGCGGCGGATGCCATGCTGCCGCGGACCAGACCCAGGGGAAACCGGGTGACGCTCGCGCCGCTGCTGCAATCCTCGCCGGTGATCGTCGTGCATGCGCTGGCGGCGCTGTCGGCCTTCGTGCTGGGGGCGGTGCAGTTGCTGGCGCCGAAGGGCACGCTGCCGCACCGGCTGCTGGGCTGGGTCTGGGTGGTGCTGATGGCCGTGGTGGCGGCCGGCGCGCTCGGCATCCATACCATCCGGCTGGTCGGCCCGTTCAGCCCGATCCATCTGCTGTCGCTGTTCACGCTGGCGATCCTGCCGCTGGCGGTGCTGCATGCGCGGCGGCACCGGGTGCGCCAGCACGGCCGCATGATGGTGCTGCTGTTCACCGGCGCGCTGGTGATCGCCGGCGGCTTCACCCTGCTGCCGGGCCGCATCATGCATGCGGTGGTGTTCGGCGGCTGAACCCTGTTGCGGCCCGGATGCGGGTGCTATAGCGCCGCGCCGCAACCCGGACCGCACATGACCGACGATCCGCCGCCCAATCCGGCCCTGCTGCCCGCCGGCCTGCGCGACCTGCTGCCGCCGGATGCCGAGACCGAGGCGGCCTCGGTGGAGCGGCTGATGGCCTGCTTCGCCGCCCACGGCTACCAGCGCGTCAAGCCGCCGCTGCTGGAGTTCGAGGAAGGGCTGCTGACCGGCACCGGGGCGGCCACCGCCGAGCAGACCTTCCGGCTGATGGACCCGGAAAGCCATCGCATGATGGGCCTGCGCGCGGACATGACGCCGCAGGTCGCCCGCATCGCCACCACCCGCCTTGCCGCCGCGCCGCGGCCGCTGCGGCTGTGCTACGCCGGCCAGTGCCTGCGCGTGCGCGCGACCCAGCTTGCCCCGGACCGGCAACTGGCGCAGGCCGGCATCGAACTGATCGGCGCCGACAGCCCGGCCGCGGATGCCGAGATGGTGCTGGTGGGGGCGGAGGCGCTGGCCACCC
>JAKAZX010000058.1 GCA_021826485.1 Pseudomonadota bacterium
GTCACGCAGTTGCTGGCGCATCACGCGCTGGTGGCGTGAAGTTCTGGCTTGACCGGTCGGCCGCTAGGACTGGGCGTCCGGCGCCACCACCATGCAGTTGCCGTGATGGCTGAGCCGCTCGCACGCTGCCGTCGCGGCATCCCGCGACAGGCCGAGCAGGCGGGCGCGGTACAGCGTGCCGTGGGACTGGTGGACGGTGCCGACATGCAGTTGCGCGGCGGCCAGCAGGTCGCGGGCGTGGTGCTTGGCGGCCTCGGCGGCGATGCGGGCCTGCGCCTCGCTGCCGAAGGCACCGACCTGGATCGCCCAGTTGCCGCTGACTGGCCCGCCGCTGCGCTGGGGCAGCGTGTCGGCATAGGCGTGCGGGATCAGGTGAAAGCCGCTGCCGGTATGCGGCACGGCGGCGACCTGGGCCGGCGGCGGCGCGGTCGGCGGGGCGGGCAGGGCCGCCATCTGCACCGCCTCCCGCGACCAGCCGGTGCGGTTCTGGGTGTTGGCCGCCAGCGCCACCGGCGCGCGATCATGCCGCGGCTGCGGGCGCGGGCCGGGGGGGATGTTGATCGGGATCTGCAACGCCGCGTACTGCGTCGCCTGCGACGGCCGCTGCGGCGAGACCACCACCACCGACGGCCCGACATTGGCGACATAGCGCCGCGTCTCGTCCGGCAGGGCGCGGTGGCGGGTCAGGTAGTCGTCGAGCCGCTTCGGCCCGGCATTGTAGGCGGCGAGGAAGCCGGGGGCGCCGTAGAGGTCGTACAGCTCCCGCATATAGGCGGAGCCGGCCATGATGTTGTCATGCGGGTCATACGGGTCGCTGCCGAGGCCGTAGCGCAGGCGCAGTTCGTCGTAGGTTTCCGGCATCACCTGCATCAGCCCCATGGCGCCGGCGCCGGAGGTGATGAGCTGGCCGTCCAGATACAGTTGCCCGCCGGATTCCTGGCGCATGACGGCGCGGATCCAACGTTCCGGCACGTCGTATTTCTGTGCCGCCTCGGTGATATAGGGTCCCCACGGGTCGCTTGCCGGGCCGGGGACGCGGTACTCGCGGCGGGCCTTCGCGGCGTATTCGGCGGCTTCCTGCGGCGCGCTGACCTGCACCTGCGGGTGGCTGGCGCAGCCGGCGACGGCGGCCAGCACGACCAGCGTCGCCGCCCCACGCAGCAGCCCGGAGCGGGACCGGGGCGAGGCGGAGCGGGGGGCAGGGGTCATGCGGCGCAGCCTCTCGTCGTGGCGCGGCCTTTGGCGGCCGGAGGGCACGACGGGCATTGCCCGCCGTCTTTCATCGGGACAGTCAGGAACCTGCCCTAAGTCCTTATCGGCAAGCCCCGCGTCGCGCAAGACCAAATCGGCAGCGGAAGGCCCGGCGGCCCATCCGTGACACGAAATTTCCACGGTGGAGAATCGCGCTGTGGTAGAGAAAGCAGGCCGATTCGCCGAGGCCCGCCGCATGCCAGCGCCGCCCTTTTCCCGCCGCCTGCCCGCCCTGTTCGCCCCGGTGCTGGTGCTCAGTTGTTCCGCCCCGCCGCCGGCGCCGCATGTGGCCGCCGCCCCGCCCGCGGGGGCCTATGGTGTGATCCTGGCGCAACGCACCGTGCCGCCCCTGGCGGCTCGCGACGCGCGCACAACCATTTTGGCGGCGCTGGGCGCGCCGGGCGCCGCGGCGGATGCCGGCCCGGCGCGGGAGTTCATCGTCCGCGCGGCGGACGGCGGCACGCTGTCGGTGGTGCAGATCGCTGCGGACGGGCTGCGGCCCGGCGCAAGGGTGGCCATCCTGCGCACCCCGCGCACGCTGCTGGTGCCGGCCGACGCCGCCACCCGCATCGCCGCCGGGGGCTGACCGCCGGGCAGGGCCGTTCGGGCAGGACCGCCTGGGCGCGGTTGCGGCGCCGCCGCCGATCCTGTATCCGACGCGCCGCGATGAGCGTCCTCATGCGCACCGCCGCCCGTGGCGCGGCCACCCTGGAACTGACGCCGGAGCCGACGCTCGCCGCGCGCCAGCGCATGGCGCTGCGCGACCTGCGGGAGGCCTGGGCGCTGCGCCGCCTGTGCGCCACGCTCGCCTGGCTTGACATCAAGCTGCGCTATCGCGGCTCCATGCTCGGCCCGTTCTGGCTGACGCTCTCCACCGCCGTCATGGTGGCGGCGATGGGCGGCATCTATGCCGCGCTGTTCCACATGAACCTGCGGCAGTACCTGCCGTTCCTGGCGCTGTCGCTGGTGCTGTGGGGCTATCTGTCGAGCCTGGTGAACGACGGCAGCGCCGGCTTCACCGCGGCGGAGGGCATGATCCGGTCGGTGCGCATGCCGTTCTCGCTCTATGGCGCGCGGATCGTGCTGCGCAATCTGATCGTGCTGGCGCACAACCTGGTGGTGATCGTCGCGGTGTTCGCGATCTATGCGATCTGGCCGGGCACGGCGGGACTGCTGGCGGTGCCGGGCTTCGCGCTGTGGCTGGTCGATTCGCTGGCGCTGGCGATGATGCTCGGCGCGCTGTGCGCGCGCTTCCGCGACATCCCGCCGATCGTGGGCAACGTGCTGCAGATGATGTTCTTCGTCACCCCGGTGATCTGGCGGCCGGAGATGGTGGGGGCGGGGCGGGAATGGCTGCTGCCGTTCAACCCGTTCTATTCGACGCTGGAGATCGTGCGCGCGCCGCTGCTCGGCGAGGTGCCGGACCTCGCCACCTACGCCTCCGCGCTGTTCTATGCGCTGCTGCTGGTGGCGCTGACCTGGATGCTGTTCGTGCGGGTGCGCGGGCGCATCGCGTTCTGGGTGTGACGGCGATGGCGGCCGAGATCGACGTGCGTGGAGTGAGCTTGGATTTCCCGCTGTATCACGGCAATGCGCGCAGCCTGAAGCGCACCGTGTTCTCCACCGTGTCCGGCCGCATGGGCAACGACCAGAAGCACCGGGTGGTGGTGCAGGCGCTGCGCGACGTGACCTTCCATCTGTCGAGCGGCGACCGGCTGGGGCTGATCGGCACCAACGGGGCGGGCAAGACCACGCTGCTGCGCACGCTGGCCGGCATCTATGAGCCGCTGGTCGGCAAGGTGCGGGTGCGCGGCACGCTGAACGCGCTGCTCGACCCGCAGCTCGGCATGAACCCGGAGCTGACGGGGCGGGAAAATATCGCACTGCGCGGCCTCTACAACGGCCTCGACCGCCCGGCGCTCCGGCGGCTGGAGGAGGATGTGGCGGAATTCGCGGAGCTGGATGCGTTCCTCGATCTGCCGGTGCGCATCTACAGCTCGGGGATGGTGGTGCGGCTCGGCTTCGCGCTGGCCACCGCGATCCGCCCGCAGGTGCTGCTGATGGACGAATGGTTCCTGGCCGGCGACGCCGCCTTCATGGAAAAGGCGCGCGGCCGGCTGGAGGACATGGTGCGCGGCGCCGACATCCTGGTGCTGTCCTCGCACCTGACCAACGTGGTGCTGGACTGGTGCAGCCGGGTGATCTGGATGGACCAGGGCCGCATCCGCGAGGACGGGTCGACGCGCGAGGTGCTGGACCGCTACGCCGCCCACGCCGCCTCCGCCGGCACGCTCGCCGCCGCGTGAACCGCGGCTCCGTCAGGCGGCGCCGACGATATGGGCGACGACCTCGTTCATGCTGGTCTGCGCGATCGGCTGGTCGGCGACCACCTGGCCCTGGCGCAGCGCGATGATGCGGTCGCAGACGGCGAACACGTCGTTCAGCCGGTGGCTGATCAGGATGACGGCGATGCCCTGGCGGCGCAGTTCGCGGATCATGTCCAGCACATGCTCCACCTCCCGCACCGCCAGCGCGGCGGTGGGCTCGTCCATGATGACGAGGCGCGGGTTGAAGGTGAGCGCGCGGGCGATTGCCACCGATTGCTGCTGGCCGCCGGAAAGATGGCCGACCACGTAATCGACCGACGGCAGGCGCGCGCCGAGCTTGCGGATCATCGCCGCCGCCTCCCGCTCGATGCGGGGGCGGTCGATCATGCGGATCGGCAGGCCGAACAGCCGCCGCGTCGGCTCCCGCCCCAGGAAGATGTTGGACGCCACATCCTGCATCCGCGCGAGTGCCAGGTCCTGATAGATCATCTCCACGCCCAGCGCGCGAATCTCCCCCGGTTCGCGGCCGTTCAGCAGCGTGCCGTCGAGCCGGATGCTGCCGCCGTCGGGCGCATGCACGCCGGTGACGGTCTTCATCAGCGTCGATTTGCCGGCGCCGTTGTCGCCGACCAGCCCGATCACCTCGCCGCCATCGACTGCGAAGCTGACGCCGTCCAGCGCCTGCACCGGGCCGAAATGCTTGCGCACGTCCGCGAGTTCCAGCAGGCTCATCGCCGCGCCCTCGTGCGGTTCACCTGATCGAGCCAGACCGCCAGCACCAGCACCGCGCCGATCGCCATCTGCTGGTAGAAGGAGGAGACGGCGAGCAGATTGAGGCCGTTCTGCAACACACCCATGATCAGCGCGCCGATCAGCGTGCCGAAGATGGTGGCACGTCCGCCGAACAGATTGGTGCCGCCGAGAATGGTCGCGGTGATGGCAGTGAGTTCGTAGTTCAGCCCGCCGGTCGGGTCGCCGGCATTGGTGCGCGCCATGAACAGCAGCCCGGCCAGCCCGGCCATCATGCCCGACAGCGCATAGAGTGCCACGCGCTGGCGCTGCACGCGCACGCCCATCGCCCGCGCCGCCCCCTCATTGTCGCCGATCACCAGCGCGTATTTGCCGAAGCGCGTGTAGGCCAGGACGAAATGCGCAACGCCGCCGGTGAGCAGGAACACGATCACCGGGAACGGCACGCCCGCCGGCCGCCCCTGGCCGATATAGACCAGCACCGGATCGAGGCCGTAGACCGGCACGCCGTTGGTCAGCACGAGGCCGAGGCCGCGCGCGACCCCGAGCATGCCAAGCGTGACGATGAACGCCGGGATGCCGGCGCGCGCATTCAGCAGGCCGTTGACGGTTCCGCACAGCGCGCCGGTGGCGAGGCAGGCGAGAATGCCGAACGGCCAGGGCAGGCCGAGTTCGTTGACGCTGAGCGCGCCCACCACGCCCGACAGGCCGAGCACCGAGCCGAGCGAAAGATCGATCCCGGCAGCGGCGATCACGAAGGTGGCGCCGTAGGCCAGCACCCCGATCACCGAGGTCGCCAGCAGGATGTTGAGGAAGTTCGAGACGCTGAGGAAATACGGCGACAGCACCGCCAGCACGATCACCAGCACCGCCAGCACCGCCAGCGATTCCAGTCGCACGACGAAGCGCATTCCCGGTCGGCGGACCGGCGCGGCGATCGCGGCGGCATCCGGCATGATGGTTTCTCCGTCCCCTGGGCGGCGGGCGCGGCGGCGTCCCTCTCCATCCGCGGGGATGGAGAGGGGGTGCGGCCGCAACTACCGCATGTATTGCAGCAGCGGGTCCTTGTTCTCCGTCAGCACCTGCTTGGTCAGCACCAGCGTCGGCACGTAGGTGTATTCGGACTGCTGCTTGCCGGCCAGCACTTCCTTGGCCTTCTCCACCGCTTCCTTGCCGACCAGATAGGGAAGCTGGGCGACCGAGGCATCGAGCCGCCCGGCCTTGATCGACTTCACCGCATCGCTGTTGCCGTCCACGCCGATGATGGTGATCTTGCCGCCCTTGCCGGCGGCGAACACGGATTCCACGGCGCCCAGCGCCATCGTGTCGTTGGCGCAGAAGATGGCGACCAGATCGGGGTTGCGCGTCATGATGTCGTTGGCGATGTTGGCCGCCTTCTGCCGGTCCCAGTCGCCGGGCAGGGAGGCGGCGATCTTCAGCCCCGGCGCGGCCTTCGCCAGTTCGTCGCGGAAGCCGCTGGCGCGCTTCTGGCCGGTGATGTTGCCGGCCAGACCCTCGATCACCAGCACCGATCCCTTGGCGCCGGCGCCGAGCTTCTGCACCAGCCAGTTCGCCCCCTGCTTGCCCGCCGCGACATTGTCCGAGCCGATGGTGAAGGCGATCTTCACCCCGGCCTTGGCGGCGATGGCGTGATCGAGATTGGCGTCGAGATCGACCACCGGCATGCCCATCTCGTTCGCGCGCTTCAGGCAGGGCAGCAGGATCGTCGAGTTGATCGCCGCGGTGATCATCACCGCGGGCTTGCGCTCCAGCATCGTGTTGCAGGTATTGAGCTGCGGCTCGGCGGCCTGATCCGACTCCACCGCCTGCATGAAATACTCCACCCCCGCTTCCTTGGCGCCGTCGCGGATGCCCTTCTCCATCGCGCCCCAGAACGGATTGGACAATGTCTTGAGCAGCACGCCATAGACCGGCGCGTCGGCGGCGCGTGCCGGTGCGCCGTGGCCGAAGGCAAGTAACGCGGCAGCCGCGCAGGCTGCCAGCATGCGACGTGTCATGCGATCATCCTCCCCTTGATGTGCCGAGCTTCCGTGCGGCGCGCGTGGCGCCGTGCCGCCGCATCGGCTGGCGGCGGCTTCGTCGATTCCCGCACGGCCAGCATGCAGGGCAGGCGGACATGCTCGAACGGCGCGGCGCTGCGCGCCAGACGCGCGCTGATGAGCTGCCAGGCGCGATCGGCGATCAGCTCGCTCGGTTGCAGGATGGTGCTGACATAGGGCCGCAGCACCGTCATCCAGTCCGACTCGTCGAATCCCAGCAGCGAGACGTCGTCGGGGCAGGCGAGGTCGAGCGCGCGGATCGCCTTCACCGCGCCGAGCGTTGCCGGATAGGTCACGGCGAACACCGCGGTCGGGCGGTCCGCGCGGCGCAATTCCTGCTCGATCGCGGCGCGCGAGCTTTCCACGCCGTGGCCGCCGAGCACGACGCGCGCCCGCCCGCCGCACCCGGCCTCGGCCAGCGCGCGCTGATAGCCGGCGATGCGGTCGCGGATGTTGGACAACTCGCGCGCGGAGGCGAGCAGCGCGATGTCGCGATGGCCGAGTTCCAGCAAGTGGCGGCAACCGCGCCACGCCGCATCGTTGTTGTCGGCGGCGACCGTGTCGAAGCCGGCGGTGCCGAAGCCGCGGTCGATCAGCACGCTGGACGGCAGGCGCGGCAGCAGCGGGGCATGGGCGGCAAGGTCATCCTCGGTCGGTGCCACGATCAGCCCGTCGATCATGCGCGCCAGCAGGGCGCGCAGCCGCGCCCCTTCGCGCACCGTGCTCTCATTGCAGTCGACCAGCACGGATTCGTAGTCGGCCGCGCCGGCCACTTCCTCGATCCGGCGGACGATGGCGGTGAAGAACGGGTTGGTGATGTCGGGGACGACGATGCCGATGGTGCGGGTCTGCTGGCGGCGCAGGCTCGCGGCAAGGTGATTGGGCCGGTAGCCGAGCGCCGCCACCGCCTCCAGCACCAGCCGCTGCTTGTCGGCTCCGACGCTGCGCCGCCCGGTCAGCACGTTGGAGACGGTGGCGGTGGCGACGCCGGCGCGCGCCGCCACGTCGCGGATCGTCGGCGCGCCGTCGCGGGGCGTGCGGCTGCTCACGGGCGGCAGTTAAAACGATTTGGCGGCATCGGGCCGGTCATGTCCGTGTCACCGGCATGCTGCGCAACCGTGCGGCCAGCGCCGGGTCCGCCCGGCGGCAGAGCTGCGGCGGCAGGCCGCGCAGGATCAGTTCCGCGTCGGCGACCACCATCCGCCCGATCGCGTGCAGCGCATCCGGCATGCCGCCGGTGCGGTGCGCGGACAGCAGCAGGCCGGGGATGCGGCGCAGCGGATCGCCGGGGGCGACCGGCTCCTGCGGGAATACGTCGGTGGCGATCTTCAGGCGGCCCGACGCGGCCTCCGCCAGCAGGGCGGGAAAATCGACGACGCCGGCGCGGCTCATCAGCAGCACCGCGCTGCCGTCGGCCAGCTTCGCCAGTTCGCGCGCGCCGATGAAGCCCTGGTTTTCGGTGGTGGGGGCGGCGAAGATGAACAGCACGCGGGCGAAGTTCAGCGTCTCGTCGAGGCTGCCGGCATCGCAGCCGTGGGCCGCGATCAGTTCGGCGGGCAGCCACGGGTCGTGCACCACCACCGGGTTGCCGAACGGCACCAGCAGGCGGCGCAGTTCCCGCCCGAGATCGCCGAAGCCGATGATGCCGACGGGCGCGCCGGCGAAGCGGAAGCAGCCGGCATTGCCGGCGAGACCATAGGCCTCGGTCCCGGCGCGGAAGGCGCGGTCGGCGGCGGTGATGCCGCGCGCGAGGTCGATCGCCATCGCCAGTGCGCTTTCCGCGACCGCGGGCGCGAAGGCGGAGGTCGGGCTGAGCACGTGGATGCCGCGCGCATGGCAGGCGGCATAGTCGATGTTCGGCAGGAAATTCGTCTCGACATTGAAGATCGCGCGCAGCTTCGGGGCGCGGTCCAGGCGCGCATGCGGCATCGCCGTCTGGCCGATCAGCAGCACTGCCTCCGGCAGCAGCCGGTCGATCTCGGCCTCCGGCGCCGGGCCGGGTTCGAACACCGCCAACCGGCCCAGCGCATCCAGCCGCCGGCGGGTCGGCACGTCGCAGATCGCGTCCAGCGTACGTGGCAGCGGATCGACCAGGATCAGCGGTTCGCCCGCCGCCATCGTCCCCTCCCCGGGATGTTGGGGTGGACGTTAGTGCAAAAACGATTTGCTCGCAAGCGGGTGGCGGCGGGGGAAGGCCGGGCAGCACAATCGCGGCAAATTCCGCAAGCGCGGCGCTCAAGTAAATCTGAATTGATGGTCAGGCCGTCCCGTGCGCACTCCCGGCCTTTGCCAAGGGGACGCCGCGGAGCCTGCGAACATCGGCCTGACAGGGGGGGACGGGACAATGGCCACGTACGTAAGCTTCTTCAATTTTACCGAGCAGGGACGGGCCACTATCAAGGACACCGTGAAGCGCACGGAGGCCGCGCGCAAGGCGGCGGAGCAGGCGGGCCTCCGCATCACGGAAATTCTGTGGCTGCAAGGGCCGTTCGATTTCGTCGCGATCACCGAGGCGGACGATGAGATGGCAGCCGTCGCCTTCGGCTTCGGCACCCTCAGGCTCGGCAATGTCACCGGCCACACCTACCGCGCCTACACGGCTGCCGAGATGGCGAGGGCACTCGAAAAACTGTCCTGAGCGCGGGACCGCCCGGCACCGGGCTGGCCGCGCGGCGCGGTCAGGCGGCCAGTTCCGGGGTGCGAGACGGTGTCGCGAACGCGGTGCCGAGCACGAACTCGCTGGCGCGCTCGGCGATCATCATGGTCGGCGCGTTGGTGTTGGAGCTGACGACGCTCGGCATGACCGAGGAATCACAGACGCGTAGGCCGTCCAGCCCGCGCACCCGCAACTGCGGATCGACCACCGCGAGCGCGCCGCTGCCCATCCGGCACGCCCCGCTCGGGTGATAGCCGGTGCGGCCGGCGGTGCGGATATAGTCGTCGAGCGGCGCATCCGGCCCCGGCAGATGCTCGCGCCGCAGATAGGGGCGGAACGCCGGCTGGTGCATGATCTCGCGCATGCGGTCCACCGCCTCGCGGGTCAGCCGCATGTCGTCGGGTTCGGCCAGGAAATTCGGGTCGATCAGCGGCGGCGCGGCGGGGTCGGCGCTGCGCAGGGTCAGCGTGCCGCGGCTTTTCGGCCGCAGCGCATAGGCGTTGATCATGCAGCCGTTGCGGCTCGGCAGCCGGGGGAAACCCTCCGGCACGCCGGCGCCGGCGACGAAATGCAGTTGCGTGTCGGGCGTCGCGGCGGCGGGATCGACGCGCAGGAACGCGCCACCCTCGACGATGTTGGAAATCGCCGGCCCCCGGCGCAGCAGCAGGTATTGCAGCGCCGCCAGCGCCTTCCAGTGCCGCCGCTGGTAGCGATCGAGCCCGTGCGGGCCGGACAGTTCGTAGGTGAGGTCGATGGTATAATGGTCGTGCAGGTTCTGCCCGACGCCCGGCAGATCGTGCAGCACCTTCACGCCGGCGCGGCGCAGATGTCCGGCCGGACCGATGCCCGACAGCAGCAGCAGGCGTGGCGACCCGACCCCGCCAGCGGTAACGATCACCTCCGCCGTCGCCCGCGCCTCCTTCATCTCGCCGTCCTGCTGGTAGGCGACGCCGATGGCGCGGCCGTGTTCGATCAGGATGCGGTGCGCGCGGCACCCCGCGGCGACGGTCAGGTTGGGCCGCGCCCGCGCCGGCGCGAGGTAGCCGACCGCGGCGGAACAGCGGCGTGCGTTGCGCGACGTGGTCTGGTAGGTGCCAGCGCCGGCCTGTTCGGCGCCGTTGAAATCGTCGGTCGGCGGAATGCCGGCCTGTTCGCAGGCGGCGATGAACACCCGCGTCAGCAGGTTCGGCGTCTTGGTGGAAACCCCGAGCGGGCCGCCGCGGCCGTGGAACGGGCCATCCAGCGTGTCGTTGTCCTCCATCCGCACGAAGCAGTGGCGGATGTCTGCGAACGACCAGCCCGGGCAGCCTTCCTCGAACGCCCAGCGGTCATAGTCCTGCGGCGTGCCACGCGTGAACACCTGCGCGTTGATCGACCCGCCGCCGCCGAGCACGCGCGCCTGCGTGTACGGCATCTCGCGGTTGCCGGCATGGCGCTGGGGCACCGTACGGAAGCCCCAGTCCAGCTTCGCCGGGTTCATCACGAAATAGCCGGCCGGGATATGGATGAACGGGCTGCGGTCGGGCGGCCCGGCTTCCAGCAGCAGCACGCGATTGCCGGCGCGCTCGCTCAGTCGCGCCGCAATCGCGCAGCCGGCGCTGCCGCCGCCGACCACGATGTAATCGTATTCCGCCCGCTCCCGCATCCGTGTACGCCCCACCATCCTGCACACTGTGCCGGTGGCATAGCGTCCGGCTCAACCGGACGACGCAGCGAAACCGCTCACAATCACGTATGTCAGCGCACGAGATTTGCCGGCGCGCGCCCGGCCAGCACCGCCTCGATCCCGTCCAGCGCCAGATGGCCCATCGCGTTGCGCGTCTCCACCGTGGCGCTGCCGAGATGCGGCAGCAGCACGACATTCTCGAGCGTCAGATAGTCGGGATTGAGCGCGGGTTCGCCGGCATAGACATCGAGTCCGGCGAAACCCACCTGGCCGGAGCGCAGCGCCGCGATCAGCGCGGCATCGTCGATCAGCGATCCGCGGGCCGCGTTCACGACCACGGCACCGCGCGGCAGTTGCGCGATGCGCGCGGCATCCAGCCAGTTGCGCGTCGCCGCGCCGCCGGGCGCATTCAGCGACAGCACCTCGCTCGCCGCCAGGAAGCTCGCGTCATCGTCATGCCAGATGGCGCCCGCTTCCATCTCCGGCGGCAGGCGGGCGACGTCGCGATAATGCACGGCCATGCCGAAGGCGCGTGCCATACGCGCCAGCTCCCGCCCGATCCGGCCCATGCCGAAGATGCCGAGCTGCCGGCCGGACACCTGCGTGCCGAGCAGTTGCGTCGGTGCCCAGCCGGCCCAGCCGCCCGCGCGCACCATCCGCTCGCCCTCGCCGGCGCGGCGGGCGGCGGCCAAGATCAGCAGCATGCAGCATTCGGCGGTGGCGACCGACAGCACGTCGGGCGTGTTCACCACCGGCAGGTTGCGCACGCGGCACGCGCCGATGTCGATATGGTCGAAGCCGACCGAGAAGGTTCCCAGCACCTTCACCGTCGCCGGCAGCGCGCCGATGGTGGCGCCGTCGAGTTTCTCGGCCGGGCAGCACAGCACCGCGTCCGCGCCCTGCGCCAGCCGCAGGATGTCGGCGCCGCTGCGCGGTGCATCCTCCGGGTTCAGCCGCGCGTCGAACATCGCGCTGGCGCGCGCTTCCACGGCGGGCGGCAGCCGGCGCGTCACCAGCAGCACGGGCTTGACCATATGGCGTTTCCCTCAGTTCCAGAGCGGGTCGATCGGCGGCCGTCCGGACAGCACGGCAGCGATGTTGTCAAGTGCGCGCATCCCCATCGCCGTGCGCGTCTCGATCGTGGCACTGCCCATGTGCGGGATCAGGAACGTGTTCGGCAACTCCGCGAGGCGCCGGTCGAATGCCGGCTCGTTGTGGAACACGTCGAGGCCGGCGGCGAACAGATGGCCGGATGTCAGGGCCGCGATCAGTGCCTCCTCATCCACCAGCCCGCCGCGGGAGGCGTTGACGAACACCGCCCCCTTCGGCAGCAGCGCGAAGGTCTCGGCGTTCATCAGTCCTGCTGTGGTCGGGCCGCCGCGGGCATGCAGCGACAGGATGTCGCAGTGCGGCAGCATCTCGCGCAGGTCGGCGAAGAACGTCGCACCCTGTTCGATCTCCGCCGGCAGGCGGCGCGGGTTGCTGTACAGCACCGTCATGCCGAAGCCGCGTGCGCGCCGCGCCACCGCCTGGCCGATGCGGCCCAGCCCGACGATGCCGAGCCGCTTGCCGCTGACGCGCAGGCCGAGCATCTCGCCCAATCCGTAGCCGCGGCGCCAGCCGGCGCGCATGATCGCATCGTACTCATGCGCGCGCCGGCAGGCGGCCAGGATCAGCAGCATCGTCAGGTCGGCGGTGCAGTCGGTGAGCACGTCGGGGGTGTTGGTCACCGGCAGTGCGCGCGCCCGCGCCGCCGCCACGTCGATATGCTCGAAGCCGACGCTGCAGGTCGCGGCGATGCGCAGATGGGCGGGCAGGCGGCCGATCAGCCCGGCGTCGAATTTCAGGTGGGAAGTGAGCAGCAGCGCCTCCGCCTGCGTGGTCGTCACCTGGTGCAGCACCTCGTCCGGGGTCATGTCGCGCCCCTCCGGCCAGGGGCAGTCGAACTCGGCGCGGATGCGCTCGGCGACCGGCGCGGGCATCTGGCGGCTGACGATCAGGCGCGGCTTCATGCGGTGCGGCCTCCCCCTGGCCGGGCCATGATGGCGCCGTGCCCCCGGTTGCGGAAGGGGCCGCCGCGCGCCACCCTGCCGGGGCAGGAGAGTGCGATGCCGCCGAACGTGACCCCCGACCTCGACCTCGCCGCCCGGCTGTTCGATGCGCTGCGGGACGCATCCTTCGACGGCATCGGCATCACGCGGGAGGCATACGGGCCGGGCGAGGCGCG
This sequence comes from Pseudomonadota bacterium, assembly GCA_021826485.1. Taxonomy (GTDB): domain Bacteria; phylum Pseudomonadota; class Alphaproteobacteria; order Acetobacterales; family Acetobacteraceae; genus JAFKFJ01. The sequence goes on from JAKAZX010000058.1 coordinate 12,938, forward strand.
GGCGCATGCCATCGTCCGGGCGGAGGCGGCGGCGCTGGGCCTGGAATGCGCCGTTGATCCGGCCGGGAACCTGCTGATGACGCTGCCCGGCAGCGACCGCGCGCGGCCGGTGCTGGTGATCGGCAGCCATCTCGATTCGGTGCGCCAGGGCGGCAATTTCGACGGCGCGGCGGGCGTGCTCGCGGGCCTCGCCGCGGTAGCGGGCATGCGGCGGGCGGGCGACCGGCCCGGCTGCGACGTGACGGTCCTGGTCGCGCGGGCGGAGGAGAGCGGGTCCTGGTTCCCCACCAGCTTCCCGGGCAGCCGCGCGGCGCTCGGCCGCCTGCCGCCGGCCGCGCTGGACGTGCGGCGGCTCGACACCGGCCGCACGCTGGCCGATCACATGGCGGAGGCGGGCGGCGACCCGGAGGCGGTGCGGCGCGGCGCCTGCCTGCTGCCGCCGTCCCGCGTCGGCGGCTATCTGGAACTGCACATCGAACAGGGCCCGGTGCTGGATGCGGCGCGCATCCCGCTCGGCATCGTCACCGCGGTTCCCGGCGCCCGGCGGCTGCGCGATGCGCGGGTCGCCGGCGAATACAACCACTCCGGCGCCACCCCGCGCGCCTTCCGCCGCGATGCCGGGATCGCGCTGGCCGAACTGGCGTTCCGGCTGGACGAGGCGTGGGCGGCGCTGGAGGCGGCG
>JAKAZX010000059.1 GCA_021826485.1 Pseudomonadota bacterium
CGCGATCGAGTAGAGATCCCATGCCTCCACCAGGATGGAGGCCATCATCAACCACCCGATCCTGTTCCCGCTCGGATTGTAGTTGGTCACAAGGTGGCGGACCGCGCCATCCATTTCCGACTGATAAGGTACCGCTGTCGCCACGCGCATTCCTCCCACAAAATTCGTCGGTTCTAGACGGTCGTTCTGACCTTCAAGTCTCGCGATCGATCGCCCGTGCGTTCGAACGCGCGGACGGCATCGTCGATCGGCATGACGTTGGCCGGCGAGGTCGGTCGCCGCGCCGGCTCGATCCGCTGACTGCGGGAAGCATCGACTTCAGCCGCCGTCATCGCGCGATCCTTCAGTAGCCCATTGCTCGGGGCAGTGCCGTACTGAACCAGGGGACGAAGGCGATCAAGAGCAAGCATAGGAACAGCAGCCCGAGATATTTCAGGATCGGCCTGACCGTCTCCTCGAGCCGCACGCCGCCGATCAGGCACGCGCCGTAGAGCCCCAGGCCGAGCGGCGGCGCGAACAGGCCGATGCCCATGCCGACCACCAGGACCACACCGTAGTGCAGCGGATCGACCCCGAGCTGGCGCGCCACCGGCATCAGCAGCGGGCCGAAAATGATCAGCGCCGCGGCGCCCTCGAGCATCGAGCCCATCACGATCAGGATCAGCACCGAGAGCGGCAGGAACACCCAGGTGCCGTACGCCGTGGACAACGCGACCAACAGTTCCGCGATCGCGTGCGGGATCTGCTGCAGCGTGAGCACGAACGCCAGGCTCTGCGCCGCCGCCACGATGAACAGCACCATGCCCGAGCGCACCGCCGCATGCACCATGACCCGGCCGGCACTGCGCCACGTCATCTGTCGGAACAGCACGCCACCGACCAGCAGCGCATAGATCACGGCAAAGGCGGAAATCTCGGTCGCCGTCGCGAACCCGGAGCGATAGCCGCCGAAGATCAGCGCGATCAGCCCGAACGCCGCCAGCCCGCTCACGACCATGCCGGACACGGTCTCGCCCTCGCCGCGCACGATGGCACTCGCCGCCATGCGCTTTCCGGCAACGATCGAGGCCAGGATCAGCGCCGCTGCCATCAGCCCCGACGGCAGCAGCCCGGCCATGAACAGGCCACCAATCGACAGATTGGCGACGAATCCCAGGATGATCAGATTGACGCAAGGAGGAATGGTCTCCGCCATCACCGCGGATGCCGCAAGCAGGGCCACCGCCTCCCCGGGTTTCTGGCCGGATTTGCGCGCAGCCGGCACCAGCACCGACCCGACCGCGGCAATGTCGGCCATCTTCGAGCCGGAGATTCCGGAAAAGATGACCATGCTGAGCACCATCACCACGTCCAGGCCGCCCCGGATTCTCCCGGCTCCCCGCTGCAGCAGCGAGATGAGGCGGACCGACATCCCGTTCGCCTCCATCAGGTAGCCGACCAGGATGAAGAACGGCACGGCGAGCAGCACGAAATTGTCGATGCCGCGGGCGACCTGCTGGGCGAAGAACTCACCGGGCAGGAGGTCGCCGCACCAGACGAACACCAGCGTGGAGAAGGCGAGCACGAAAGCGATCGGCACGCCGCACGCCAACGATACGACGAACGCCACCGCCATCATGACGGCCAGCGACGGCAGGCTGTCCGGGGCGAAGGCCGTCCAGGCGACCCATACGCCCGACACCGCCGCCGCGCACACGACGGCGAACGCGATGTCCCGGACGCGGTGGGCGAACAGCCCGTCCAGCGCAAACAGCGTCATCGCCGCGGCGGCGACAGCGAGCGGGGCGACGAACAGTTCCTGCGGCACGCCGCTGCCCACGGTCTGCCCCGCCGTGTCGCGCAGCAGCACGACCGCGTTCCAGCACAGCCCGGAGGCGGCGGCCACGACGACAATCGCGACCAGCGCGTCCACGCGCTGGCGCAGCGCCACGGGAAGCCGATCCACGAAGAACGTCACGCCCGCGTTGTCGCCGTGGGCCAGCGCCGCCGCGGCCCCCAGGAAGGTGACTGCCAGCAGCAGCATCCTGGCGACATCGTCGCTCCATACCATCGGCGCGTCGAAGAAGAACCGGCCCAGCACCGACCAGATCACCACGACCAGGTCCGCCGTCAGCAGCGTCGCGGCCATGACCTCGATGATCAGGAGCAGCCATCGAAGGGCGCGCCGCCACACCGCGGGGCGCCGTTCGGCCGATCCGTGCGCGACGGGTCCGATCGTGGACACCGGCTCAGGATTGTTCGGTCTGATGCGCCGCGTCGAGCAGCGGCCGGGCGCCTGGCGTCTTCTGCGCGAACTCGCTCCATAACGGGCGAACCCGGTCGCGAAACACCGACCGGTCGCAATCCTCCACCGTGACGCCGCGCGTCTGCAACTGCTCGATCGCGCCGGTCTCGACCGCTTGTGCCTTGTCGTAATGCTCGTCCGTCGCGTCCTTCACCGCCTTCAGCAGGCCATCCCGCTGGTCGGCCGGCATGCGCTGCAAGGTGCGATCGCTGAGGAAGGCGCCGAACGGGTTGTAGATGTGCCGCGTCAGGGTGAAGTACTTGGCTGTCTCGAAGAACTTGCTGGCCAGTATGGTCGGCGCGTCATGCTCTAGTCCGTCGAGCACGCCGGCCTGCAGCCCGGTATAGATCTCCCCGAATGCCATCGGCGTCGCGGCGGCGCCCATCAGCCGCACCGTCTCCGTCACGATCGGGTTGGGCAGCGAGCGGATCTTCTTCCCCGTCAGGTCCGCAGGCTGCCTGAAGGCAAACTTCGTCAGGAAGTTTCGCGCCCCCAGGTTGCGGCCCCAATAGGGAAAATGCGCTCCGGCCTTGCGCACCAGCGCCTTGCGCAATTCGTCCGCCGCCGGGGTCTGCGACACGCGCTTGAGGTGTTCGTAGTCCTGGAACAGGTAGCCGAGGTCGAACACGCCGCATTCCGGCACGATGTTGGTCCAGATCGGCGTGCCGACCAGCATCATGTCCACCACGCCCATCCTGACCTGGCTGATGACGTCCGCTTCCTGGCCGAGCTGGTTGTCGGGAAAGAAGCTCGTCGCGACGCGCCCGTCGGTGTTCGCCTTGAGCTTCGGCACGAACATGTCGTACCAGATGCGGGCGGTCGAGAAATTCGGATCGTTCGGAAACGACGTGGACACTTTCAGCATCGTCGCGGCACGGGCGCGCCCGATCAGGGGCGGTACCGCCAGGCCGCAGGCAGCGCCGGCCAGAATCACGCGGCGGGTGAGATGGCGGTCGGTCATTCTGTCCTCCCTTCGTTGTCGATGGCGCTGCCGCTCAGAGCACGGAGAGCATTCCCCCATCGACGTAGATGATCTGGCCGTTCACGTAATCCGATGCCTCGGAGGCAAGGAAGATCACCGTTCCCACCAGCTCCGCGGGCTTGCCCCAGCGTCTCGCCGGCGTACGGCCCTTCACCCAGGCGTCGAATTGCGGGTTGTCCGTCAGGGCCTGGTTCATGTCGGTGATCATGTAGCCGGGGCCGATCGCATTGGCCTGAATGCCATGCTCGGCCCATTCGGCCGCCATCGCCTTGGTCAGCATCTTGATGCCGCCCTTCGCCACCGTGTACGGCGCGACCGTGGCGCGGGCCAGCTCGCTGGTCAGCGAGCCGATGTTGATGATCTTGCCCCGCCCGCGCGGGATCATGCGGCGGGCCGCCTCGCGCCCGATCACGAAGGCACTGGTCAGATTGATCTCGATCACCCGGCGCCAGTCCTCGGTTGCCAGCTCCATCATCGGCCGACGCAACTGGATGCCGGCATTGTTGACCAGAATGTCGGGCGCGATGCCAGCCTGGTCCAGGCCCTCGAAGGCGGCGGTGATCGCCGCCTCGTCGGTCACGTCGAACCGAGCCGCATGCACCGTGTGGCCCGCCTTGCGCATCTCGGCCGCCGCCGCTTCCAGCCGGTTCGGATCGGAGCCGTTCAGCACCACCACCGCCCCCGCCGCCGCCAAGCCCTCCGCCATCGCCCGTCCGAGACCCCGCGAGGAGCCGGTGACCAGCGCCGTGCGGCCGGCGAGATCGAACAGCCGCGCGGACATCCTATGCCTCCGACCGGCGGACCGTGAGGTCGGACCGCTCGAACACCGCCGGCAGCAATTCGGTGCCGAGGCCCGGCCCCTCCATCGGCAGCACGTGCCCATCCTCGATCACCGGCATGACCGTGACGAGTTCCTTGTACCAGCCGGTGTAGAAGGCGCGCACGCTCTCCTGGATCAGGGTGTTGGGCTGGCTGAACGAGGCGTGGATGCCGGCGATGAACCCGACCGGGCCGACGCAGTCATGCGGCGCGAATGGCCGATGATAGGTGTCCGCCATCGCGGCGATCTTGCGCCCTTCGGTCAGGCCGCCGGTCCAGCAGAGATCGGCCATCACCACCGCCATCGCGTCCCGGTCGAGCATGTCCTTGTAGGGGAAGCGGCTGCCGAGCGTCTCGCTGGCGCAGATCCAGACATCGGTGGAGCGGGCCAGTTCGGCCAGCGCCTGCGGCGAGTTCATCCGGATCGGGTCCTCGTACCAGGTCGGGTTGTAGGGCGCGAGCCATCGGGCGATCTTCTTGGCCATCGGCAGGTTCCACAGCGAGTGGAACTCGACCATGATCTCGATCTTGTCGCCGACCGCGCGGCGGATCTTTTCGAACGGCTGGATCGCCGCTTTGAGTTCGGCGGGTGTGATGGACTGTCCGTCATTGGCAATGGCGGCCGGATCGAACGGCCAGATCTTCATCGCCGTGATGCCCGCAGCAAGCAGACTCTCCGCCACTGCGTCCGCCCGGGTCATGAACCCGTGCAGGTCCTCGTAAGGCCCCGCGCTCTCGTCGAAGTTCCAGGTGCCGACCGGCTTGATGTTGTGCGAGCGGACGTAGCCGTAGCCGGCGCAGGTGTTGTAGATGCGCTGCCGTTTCCGGCACAGGCCGCCGAGCATCTGATGCACCGGCTGGCCGCAGACCTTGCCGAACAGGTCCCACAGCGCGATGTCGATCGCCGAGGCGGCGCGGTATTCGACCCCCGTGCTGGACTGTGCCATCGGCAGATTCAGCATCTCCCGGTGCAACGCCTCGATGTGCAGCGGGTCACGGCCGAGCAGCCGGGCGGACAGCGTATCGTGGATGTGGGACTGGACCGCGCCGGCACCATAGAACGTCTCGCCGAGTCCGATCAGGCCGGCATCCGTGTGGACGCGGATCCACAGCACGTTCGCGAATTCTTCCGTCCGCAGCGTCTCGATTCGGGTGATCTTCATGCGTGCCTTCCCCGGCAGCTCGTTGACAGATCGGCCGCGCCGTCGCGCCAGGAGCGCGCATTCGCCATCAGCGGAGGTGGGCGCAGATTCGCCGCAGGCCGGCGCCGCGGCGCGTGGACGTGCATTGTCCTCCTGCGGTCCACATCGGAGCGCTGATCATACCACTTGGCAGGAATATGGCTCCTAAATGGTCAGGCTGGCAAGCACTCTCTGCCACCCGTTGCGCAGGTGGCGCCGCATCGCCCAGCGCGCTTCGTCGGCATCGCCGTGAGCGATCGCCTGGGCAACCATGGCGTGCTCGCTCACCACGTCACGCAGCATCGACTGGCGCGAGGACCCCTCGCGTCTGACGGCCTGGATACTCGCCCGGAAGTGCTCGGTCAGAAAATTGACGACCAGCGGATACATCGGATTGCCCGTCGCTTCAGCGACTGCCGTGTGGAAGCGGAAATCCTCATCCACACCTTCCTTGGATTGCTCCGCGATCGCTCCAAGCGCCTGGATCGCGCTTGCGATCGCGGCTTTCTGCGATGCGGTGGCCCTGGCAGCGGCCAGCGCCGCCGCTTCGGTCTCCACGCCCATGCGCAGTTCGAGGATCTGAATCACCCGCTCCGGCCTGATCGGGTCCATGGTGTCGAGGCGGAGCGGGAGTCGGGCGGGACCTGCCACGAACACGCCGCTGCCATGCTTGGCGACGACCAGCCCCTCCGCCCGGAGCCGGGCCAGCGCCTCCCGCACCACCGTCCGGCTGACCCCGTAGCGCTCGGTCAACGCATGTACGGATGGCAGCCGCGCCCCCGGCAGGTCGATCCGAGAGCGAATGTTCGCCGACAGCGCCGCCGTGAGATCGTCCACCAAGGAGGTGCCGCGCCGGGCCTGACTCATCATACCACCTCGTCTCAGTCGCCGGTGGGAAGGGTAGCCCAAGTGCCGGTGAACCGCCCCTGCGTTGCCGGACGCCGTTCGGATTGCGTGACGCTGCCGTCGCCGCCTGCCATCCGCAGGACGCGGGACCGATCCGAGCAACCCGGAAACCGAAATCGCAGAAAAACGGTCCGCACCCGGAAGCTCGGCTTTCCGACCGGGTCGTTCCTGACCCCTAAGATCGCCAATTTTCCAAGCAAAATCAATGTGGTGCCCAGGGGCGGAATCGAACCACCGACACTGCGATTTTCAGTCGCATGCTCTACCAACTGAGCTACCTGGGCAGGCCGTTGGCGGAGGCGGGGGAATAGCGCGCCCGGGGCGTCCGATCAACCTTGGATTCATGCCCCGCTGCCATGCTGTCGCATGGCCCGCAGGCTGCTGATCGCATTCGCTTTCCCGCTCATGGCCGCGGCGCCGGCACCGGCGTGCGGGCCGGCGCTGGAGGGTCAGCAGATGTGCATGACGCGCCAGGTCTGCCGCTGCGGCTTCGATTCTGCCGGGTTGCTCACCGGCCGCAGTCCGGGCTGGCGCTGGCGGTGCGACATCCTCGCGACCTGCGACATGGATCAGTCCGCCGACGCCGCCCCGGCCGGCCCGCCGCCGCTGCCGGGGCCGTTCCTGCTCGCGCCGCCGCTGCCGCCGCGTCCCTGACCCCCTTGCGCTCCCGCCCGCATGCGGCACGATCCCGCCAGACAGGAGGAGACGCCAGATGGCCTGGACGATGAACGACCGTTATCCCGACCCCGATGTCCAGGCGCTGGACCCGGAGTTCCTGCGCTACCGGCTGTTCCACGCCTCGGTCGAGAAACTCGCCGACGGCTGCCGCTGGGCGGAGGGGCCGGTATATTTCGGCGACGGGCGGTTCCTGCTCTGGAGCGACCTGCCCAACAGCCGCATCCTGCGCTGGGACGAGGCTTCCGGCGCCGTCAGCACGTTCCGCGCGCCGTCCAACTACGCCAACGGCAACACCCGCGACCGGCAGGGACGGCTGATCACCTGCGAGCACGACAGCCGGCGCGTGACGCGCACCGAATACGACGGCACGATCACCGTGCTGTGCGACAGTTTCGAGGGCAAGCCACTCAACTCGCCCAACGACGTGGTGGTGGCGCGCGACGGCGCCATCTGGTTCACCGATCCGCCGTTCGGCCTGCTGTCCTATTACGAGGGGCACAAGGACACGCCGCAGCAGCCGCACGGCGTCTACCGGCTCGATCCGCAGAGCGGCGCACTGCGGCGCGTGCTGGACGACGTGCCGGGCCCCAACGGCCTCGCCTTCTCGCCCGACGAGCGCATCCTGTATGTCGTCGCCTCCCGCGCCGAGCCGCGCGAGATCCGCGCCTATGACGTGATCGACGGGGTGCGGCTGGCGGGCGGGCGGGTGCTGATCAATGCCGGCCCTGGCGGCACGCCGGACGGGTTCCGTGTCGATGTGGACGGCAATCTGTGGTGCGGCTGGGGCATGGGCACGGCGGATCTCGACGGGGTGCGGGTGTTCAACCCGGCCGGCAACCCGATCGGCCATATCCGGCTGCCGGAACGCTGCGCCAATGTCTGCTTCGGCGGCCACCGGCGCGACCGGCTGTTCATGGCGGCGAGCCACGCGCTCTACGCCCTCTATGTCAACACGCAGGGGGTGGCCGGCGGCTGAGCCGATCAGCCGGCCGGGGCGTCGATGCACTCGGCGAAGATCGTCGCCGCGATCAGGCCGCTGTCGTCCGCGCTGTCGGGCAGGTCGATGCGCTCGACATGCACCGCCACGTCATCGCCGCGCATGCCGGCGGCGCGCGCCGCGGCCGCGGCCTCCTGCACCGCCACGTCGCGGGCGCGCGCCAGCGCCGCCGTCGCGCCCGCCACCGCGATCGGCGGGCCGCGGTGATGCACCTGATAGGCGCCCATGCCGGCCGAGGAAATCTCCACCACTGCGCGTGACGCCATCACCGCGACGGCGGCGCCGACCGCGTTGGCGACGGCGCCGTGCGACACCAGCAGCACCTCGCAGCCGAGCCGCCGGCCAAGTTCCGGGTAGAACACCGCCGCCGGCCCGCCGACCGCGACCACCGGCGCCACCGGCGCCAGCCGCACCGCAAGCTGCCCCAGCCGTCCCCGCCCGCTCGCCGCCGCCGCGACCAGCGATGCGGCGCCGTCCAGCGGCGTGTCGGCGACACTCTCGATCAGCACGCGGGCGGAGGCCTGCACCACCGCGTCGAACACTTCCCCGGCGATCGCCTCGGCCTGCTGCTCCAGCGCGGCGGCCGCCAGCATGCGGGTGCCGCGCGCCAGCAGCAGCGCGCCCAGCACCGCCGCCTCACGCGACCACTGGCCCTGCCGGTGCAGCACATGCGCCGCGTCGCTGGGCGTGAATCCGGCGCGCGCGATCAGGCCGAGCGCCGCCAGCCGGTCGAGCGCGCGGCGCGCCTGCGGGCCGCGCAGGATGCGGCCGAGCGGCACCGGCGCCGGGCCGATGCGCGCCAGCAGCTCCGCCTCGCGCGGCGGCAGATGCGGCGGGGCGCCGGGCAGGCGCAGCGCGAACCGCCCGGCATAGGGCTCGCCCTGCGCATCGGCGAGCTGCGCCTGCATGCGCACGATCACGTCCGGAAAGCGCTGGCCGAGCAGCGCCAGCGGCCAGATCCGCTCGGGGCGCAGCGACAGCCGCCCGCTGTCGTCCTGCGCCACCTCGCTATCGCCGCCGAGGCCGAAAGTGCGCATGGCGATCGCCTGCACCATCGTGCGATGCCCGCCGACCCGCGCGCCGTCGCGGTCGAGCCGCGGCCAGCCGCCTTCCAGCACCGCGATGTCGGTGGTGGTGCCGCCGATATCCGCCACCACCAGATCGCTGCGCCCGGACAGGAACCGCGCGCCGATCGTGCTGGCGGCCGGGCCGGACAGGATGGTCTCGATCGGCCGCAGCGCGATCCGCTCGGCGTCGGCGAGCGTCCCGTCTCCCTTCACCACGCGCAGCGGGGCACGGATGCCGTACCGCGCCATCGCCACCTGCACCGCGGCGATCAGGGCGGCGATGCGGCCGACGATGCGCGCGTTCAGCGCCGCCGTCAGCGCCCGCCGCGGCGCGTCCAGGCCGTGCGCAAGCTCCGACGACAATGTCGCCGGCAGGCCCGCGATCGCCTCCGCCAGCGCCCGGGCGCGCAGTTCGTGCGACGGGTTGCGCACCGAATACTGCGCGGTGATGGCATAGCCGGCGACCCTCGGCGCGGTCTCGCGCAGGAAATCGCCGATCGCCGCTTCGTCCAGCGGCGCGACTTCGTGGCCGTGATAATCGTGCCCGCCGGCGGCGCGCAGGATGCGCGCACCCTCGACGGCGCGGGCGATGCCGGTGCGCTCGGCCATCACCGCATCGAAGCCGATCAGGATCACGCCGATCGGCGCGCCGTGCCCCTCCACCAGCGCGTTGGTGGCAAGCGTGGTGGACAGCGCGACATGCACCGTGCCGGCGATCACCGCGGCGGGGTCGGCGGCGGCGGCCAGCACCGCGCCCAACGCCTCGGCCACGCCCACCGCAAGGTCGCCGCGCGTGGTCAGCGCCTTGGCGCTGGCCAGCACCGTGCGCGTGGCGAGTTCGACGATGACGGCGTCCGTATAGGTCCCGCCGGTATCGATGCCGATGGCGTAGCCGGTCATGCGAGGAAGGACGGACGGAACCTGAAGGGAACGGGAACGACGTCCCCATGTCTCATAAGCCGCGCCCGGCGTCGAGGGGCGATGCGCGGGAACGCACATTTCCCGTCATCGCGATTGCCGCGTCATCGCGGTTGGTCGGATGTTTCCCGTCATGCATCCGGCGGCGGCGCGCCCCTTAGTCGGCGCGAAGCTGGGCCTCGTCGATGACCCGCTCGTGGCTGTCCAGGGTACTTTTGACGCGATACTGGCAGCCGGCCGAGGTCACCGGCAGCACGCGTACGATGGTATAGGGACCGGCGCGGACATTGCCGTCGAACCGGCCGGGCTGGAAAATGACGCGATCTCCGGTGGCGAATTTGTGAACCATGCTGCGATCCTCCGATCCTTCGGCACATTACACGAATGTCCGCCAAACGGTGCACGAATTGTCCACAGCCGCCGGCTGCGGACTTATGTCGTCACCGGCATGGACCGGGCCGGCATCAGATCGGCGAAGCGGACCATCCGCCCCTTCGCCTCATCCCACAGCACATAGGCAGGCGAAGCCAGCGCCTGGCGCAGCGTCAGCGTCACGCCCCCGCCGCCATGCGCGGCGAAGGCCCGGTGGCAATCGGCCAGCCGATAGTTGGGCACGCGCGGCACCAGATGATGAATGTGGTGAAAGCCGATATTTCCGGTGAACCAGCGCAGCACGCCGGGCAGTTGCAGATACGAACTGCCGAGCAGCGCCGCCGTCGCAGCACTCCAGCTTTCCTGGTGCGACCACAGCACATCCTCGAACCGGTGCTGCACCGAGAAGACCCAGACGCCGATCACCGATGCGACGGTCATGGTGGAAACCTGCACGATCAGCATCGGTCCCAGTCCGGCCAGCCACACCAGCCCGGCGAACAGCGTCAGCAGGGCGGCGTTGGTCAGCAGCACGCTGGCCCGTTCCCGCCGCCAGGTCGGCGGCGTGTCGAACGGCAGCCGGTACAGCACCATGAACACCAGCGGCGGCAGCAGCAGATGCGCGATCAGCGGATGCCGCACCAGCCGATACAGCCGCTGCCGCAGCGCCGGCAGCCTGGCGTATTCGGCAACCGTGAGGCAGGTCGAATAGATGTCGGCGCCGCCGCTGCGGCGGTCGAGATTGTTCCAGACCGCGTGATGTCCGGCATGCTGGCGCCGCCAGTTGCCATATGGCGTCATGGTGACGACGCTGCACGCCCGGCCGAGCCAGTCGTTCGCGGCGCGGCTGCGGAAGAACGCGCCGTGACCGCAATCGTGCTGGATGATGAAGATACGCACGACCAGCCCGCCGGCCGGCAATGCCAGCAGCAGCGCAGCCCAGGTGGACAGCAGCGCCACCCCGTACATCGCCGCCGTGACCGCCAGGTACGGCCCGAATGTGCTGGCGAGTTGCCACAGGCTGCGGCCGAGCAGCGGCGACTGGAAGCGCGCGAAGGCGGCGAGCAGCTCCCGCCGATCGGGCAGCGTCGCGGGTGCGCGCGGTTCGCTCATGCCGGCTCCCACGCCGCGTCGTCCGCGACCGCATCGGTCCACACGCGAAAGCCGGCGAGCGTGTTGGGGCCGAAGGTGTTGGTGATTGCCACGTCGGCGGCATCGCGCCCGTAGGCGATCGGGACGCGGCCGATGCGTGGCGTGTTGTGGCGCGCATCGAAGACGTGCCACTGATTGCCGAGATACGCCTCGAACCAGCCGGAAAAGTCCATCGGCGCGGGGTCCGGCGGCACGCCGATATCCCCGAGATAGCCGGTGCAGTAGCGCGCCGGGATGTTCGAGCAGCGGCACAGCGTCAGCGCCAGATGCGCGAAGTCGCGGCACACGCCGACACCTTCCTGAAACGCCTCCCACGCGGTGCGGGTGGCACGGGCGTGCTGGTAGCCGAAGCTGATATGGCCGTGCACGAAATCGCAGATCGCCTGCACCCGCGCCCAGCCTTGCAGATGGCCGAACCGCGACCACGCGAAATCGGACAGCCGGTCGGTCTCGCAGTAGCGGCTGCCGAGCAGGAACATCAGCGTCTCCGCCGGCAGGGTCTGCACCGGATGCTGCATGGCCGCGGGATGCACCGGATCGGGCAGCCCGGAATCGCGCACCAGCGCATCGCTGGTCAGCCGCATCCGGCCGGCCGGCGCCACCAGCCGGCTGCACCAGTTGCCGAACGAATCGCGATATGAACTCACCGGCACCGACGGCTGCGTCAGCAGGTGATCCGGACGGATCATGTCGGACGCGCGCGAGAAGTGGATATTCAACATCGTGATCATCGGCGTCGGCTGCACGCAATCAAACGCGATGTCGTAGCCGACGCGGATCATCATGGGGAAAACCTGTCCGGTTCACCGGGCGGCGGACACGCGGTACGGCCGGCCGATCGGCAGAAATCGTGCGGCATTACGTGAAATTCAAGGTGCGGAGCGCAATGATGCGGAATTGCAGCCGATTGCAGCCGGGTGCCGCCGTCCAGCACAGCGATCGAAACGGATTTGACGAATGCCAGCACTGGCGCACCCGGTGCCAGTGTCAGCCGCATCACCGCATCGGGCGTCACCCGCGACAGCAGCCTTGCCCGGCCGGCACGATCAGCGCCAGCTCGTTGCTCAGCAAATCGCGCCTTGTGCCGGGGGCGATCAGGTTGCGGTTCGTCAGGTCGTCCATCCACCGCTCATCGGCGGAGGCGAACAGGTCGGCCGGCGCCCCCGCGGCGATCTGGCGGGCCAGCGTGGAGGACGCGGCGAAGGCCAGCCGCAGCGGCGGATGCCCGGCGCGCTGCCAGGACCGCGCGATGTCGTGCAGCGCGTCCGTCAGGCTGGCGGCGGCGAACACGGTCAGCCCGTCGGCACGGGCCGGCAGCGGCAGCAGCAGCATCGCGAGCAGGATCAACCGGCGCATGGCCGCCACGATATATTCCGCCGACTATAGCGGCAATCGTGCCAGATCGCCCAGCGCGGCGGCGACGCCGGCCACCGCCGGCGCCCAGTCCCCCATCGCCGGCTGACGGAAGATGCGCAGCGTCGGATACCACGGACTGTCCCGCCGCCCCGCCAGCCAGCGCCAGCAATTGTCGTAGCGGTCGAGCAGGAACACCGGTTTGCCCAGCGCGCCGGCCAGATGCACGACCGCGGTATCGACACTGACCACCACGTCCACATGCGCGATCAGGCCGGCGGTGTCGGCGAAATCCGCGGCGCCCGCCATCGGATCGGTCAGCACCATGCCGGGCGGCAGGTCCCGCCCCTGCGCCGCCGCCGGCCCTTTCTGGAGGGAGATCAGGCGGACCCCCGGCACCTCGGCCAGCGGCGCCAGATCGGCCAGCGCCATGCTGCGCCGGGCATCGAGTGCTGCGAACCCCGGCAGCCAGGGCCGCGCCTGCCCGGCCCAGACCAGCCCGACCCGCAGCCCCCCCTCCGGCAGCAGCGGCGCCCAGCGGGCGACCTCCTCCGGGTCGGGACGGAAATACGGGATCGCGGCGGGAATGCTGTCGAGCGTCGTTGCGAACGCGCGCGGCAGGCTGAAGAACGGGCAGTGCCAGTCATATTCGGGCAGCACCGCCGGGACGGTGAGAATCTCGGCGACCCCGCCCAGCGTCGCGAACAGCCGCGCCAGCTCCGGCGGCACCAGCGCCACCACCCGCGCGCCGCGCGCCGCCAGCAAGGGCAGGTAGCGGGCGAACTGGATGGTGTCGCCGAACCCCTCCTCATGCCATGCCAGCACGGTGCGGCCGCGCAGCGGGGTGTCCGGCAGCAGGCCCGGCAGCAGGCGCGCGGGCGGCAGGCCCGCGCGCGGCGGG
>JAKAZX010000506.1 GCA_021826485.1 Pseudomonadota bacterium
CCCCCGGTCAGCGGCCCCAGCGCGATGCCGAGGAAATTCGCCGACGAGCTCAGCCCATAGACGAAGCCGCGCGAACTGACCGGCACCAGCCGGCCGATCAGCGCGTTGGCGGTGGGCAGAATGCCGCCGATGAAGCAGCCGACGCCGAAGCGCTCGGCCAGGAAGGCCCAGTAGCTATGCGCGAAGGCTTGCGGGGCTGTGGTGGCGGCGGCGCCGAACAGGGCGATCAGCAGCACCCGCCGATAGCCGATCACGTCGCTGCGCTTGCCCAGGAAGGGCGAGGCGATCACATCGGCCAGCCCGGTGATCGAGAACGCGGCGCCGGCCAGCGTCGCCAGGCTGGGTACCGGCCCGGTGAGTTGCTGGACGAACAGCGTGATCACCGGCTGCACCGCCTGCACCGCGAACTGCGCCAGCAGCAGCACCACCATCAGCGCCGCCAACCCCGGGGTGGCGCGCAGCAGCGCGGCGGCGGCCGGCAGCGATCGGGCGCGACGGGCCCCGACATTGGGGGGCGGCGGGGTGAACCGCTCCGGCACCAGCCACCAGGTCAGGCCGAAGCCGATGGTGGAGATGGCGGCGGCGAAGAAGAACGGGATGCGGTAGCTGCCGGTGAGATCGGCCAGCCCGCCGCCGACGATCGGCCCGATCAGCGATCCGACCAGCTGGCCGGTGGACAGCCAGCCCAGTGCATAGCCCAGGCGCTGGTCGGGCACCTGGCTTGCGACCAGCGCGATGGCGGCCGAGTTGAAGCCGGCGAACAGTCCCATCGCCAGGCGGAAGGCGAGCAGGTGCCAGACATTGGTGGCCACCCCCATCAGCCCGGTGAACAGCGCGATGCCGATGGAGGAGCGCAGCACCATCAGCTTGCGCCCCAGCCGGTCGGCCATGCGGCCCCAGACCGGGGCGGCGAAAGTGGCAACGAAGGAGGTGACGGAGGCGAGGATGCCGGCCCAGAGATCGATCGCATCCGGCGCGTGGACGCCCAGCACCGGCAGGTAAAGCGGCATGATGGGGGCAAGCAGGGTGAACGACAGGCTCATCACCAGCTGGATGCCGACCATGGTCCAGAGCGTGAGGGACCAGTTGGGCACGGGCGGCGGCGCGGGGCTTGGGGCTTGGGCCGCCATGGGGCTGATGGTCTCCGGGACAGGCCTGGTGGGATCGCGCGGCGATGCTACAGGCCCCGGCACCGGCGGGCGAGCCGTCCGGTGCCGGGGCTGGCATGTCGGCAGGGCAGGGGGGTGATGCGCCCGCTCGGCCGGTCGGGGCCGGCCGCGATCACTCGGCGGCGGTTGCGGGGATGGAAATCTCGGCGGGCGGGCGGGCAGGGAATGGTTGCTGGCTGGCCGCTTTCGCGGCGGCCTCGCCCTGCCCGAGCCGGACCAGCTCGGCGACGAAGGCGGCGCGCAGCCGGTCCCGCTCCTCCGCCGGCAGCCAGCTGGTCATGCCGTGGAACATATGCGCGTGGACCCGGGTCCGTTCGGCGGTCCAGGGGTTCTCCGTTGCCGCGCGCGCCTCGGCCAGCAGCGCGGCGAGCCGCGGACGCACTCGCGCGCGCATCGATTCGGGATCGAGCGCGGGCGGGGCGTCGATGGCGGCCGTGGTGGGGAACAGGTCCAGCTGGCGGCTCACGCTTCGGCATTCTCCTCGGCGAACAGGTCGGGTGCCGCGTGCCGGCCCGGCGTGGCCGGCGGCAGGCCGAGATCCGTCCGGGTGAGCGGCGAGTCGATGGCCTGCGGGAGCAGTATATCAGCTTCGTCGCAGCGCTGCACAAGTTCGGCGAGGCGTGCGGCAAGGTCGAGGGCGGCGCGCAGCAACGGTTGATCCAGCGCCTCCCCGGTGCGGGCGGCGAGCCAGCGGTAGAGGACCTTGTAGCCGCTGACCTCGAAATTCCAGACCCGTTCCGGCACCTCGGTCAGCAGCAGGGAGGCGTCGGGTTGCAGCAGCACGGCGCCGCCGCCGCGCCCATCGGCGCGGAAGGCGCGGGCCGGCGGCGGGACGGCGAGGGTGACGCCAGTCGCGGTGCCGCGGATGCGCGCGGTGCGGAATGCGGGCAGAGGATCGCGGGCAAAGCTCTGCACCGCGCGGATCTCGGCGCCGAGCGCGGCCAAGCGGGCGAACAGGTCGGACGCCACCGGCAGCGGGACGTGGGGGAAATCATCTTCCAGATCGGCCGCGAAGCGGGTGGTGTAGGAGGTGGCGGACAGAAGGGCGAGGATCGCGTCGAACACGTCGAGCGGACCGGGGGGCGTGCCGTAGATGGAGCCGAGGCCGGCGATGACGGCGGGGTGGAGGTAGCTTGCCTCGGCGCCGCCGGCGTGGCGACGCAGTGGGAACACCCAGCCGCCATAGCTGCCGCGGAAGGCGTGCTGGTCGGGCTTGGCGCCGTGGCACCAGACGGCGGGGCCGTGTCCGGCGCCGTCTTCCGGCGCGATCAGGCAGACGTTCGCCGTCCCCCACGCCGCTTGCAGCTCCGGACGCAGGCGGTCGATATACCCCACCTTGTTGTAGAGCCAACGCTGATCGAGCGGCCGGTAGGCAACCAGGGCCACGAATCCAAGTTCATCTGATCTTCTCGTTGAGGATGCCGTCCAGGTAGGCTGTATCCCACCCTGCGACTTTGCGGCGCAGCTTGACGGACTTTTTATCCGTGGCGGCGCGGACGAGGT
>JAKAZX010000507.1 GCA_021826485.1 Pseudomonadota bacterium
CTCTCCGGCTCCGGATGGAGCCTTCCGCGGGCAGGATCGGGGCGGGCCGCCCAGGGCGCCAGATCGGTCACGCGCGGCGCCTTACAGGATCGCGCCCGGCCCTTCAATCCGCGCCGCCCCGCGCCTATGTTGCCGGGATGGATCAGACCCCGTTCCGCCTGACCGACCGCGCCGCCCGGCGCATCGCCGAAATCGCCGCCCCGGACAGCGCCGCCCTGCGGGTGGCCGTGCTGGCCGGCGGGTGCAGCGGCTTCCAGTACCGGTTCGAGCTGGACCGGACGGCGACGCCCGAGGACGTGGTGGTGGAGCATGCAGGGGCGCGGGTGCTGATCGACCCCGCCAGCCTCGACCTGCTGGCCGGGGCGGAGCTGGACTATACGGACGAACTGATGGGCAGCCACTTCGCCGTCCGCAACCCCAACGCCCGGTCCGCCTGCGGCTGCGGGACGAGTTTTTCGGTGGATTGACGCAGGCGAAGGAACACCCGCCCGCGTCGGCCGGGCTGCTCAGGCGCCGTCGTCAAGATCATCGGGCCGCGGCGGATTGCGCCGGCCGGCGCGTTGCAGAATCTCGCGAGCCCGCCCCGGCATCGCCCGCTTTCCCCGGGCCGCCAGGGTGCGTTCCACCTCGGCCTGCGCGCCGACCCGCGCGGCCAGGGCGGTCGCAATATACTGATTGAGGCTGACGCCGGCCGCGGCCGCTTGCGTCGCGGCACGTTCCTTCAGATCGTCGGGCAGCCGCAACGGGAAACTCGTCATGCTTCGATCCTCCGCAACACAAGCGCCGGCCGCTCGACCAACACGCCGAAGCGCCCTGCGCCGGCCGCCATGTCCGTGACGTTGAACGAGGCAATCACGTCCGCGGCGCCGTTCACCGCAGTTTCGATCACCATGTCGTCGTCCGGGTCACGCGCCTGCGGGCGCCAACGATAGTCAAAGGCGACTGGCACCGCGAGGGCGGCCAGTTCGTCCAGCACCGCAATAACCTCCACTGCCGTGACCTCAGCCATCGCGAGCACCCGCGGACGGGTCAGAACCGCTTCGTATTCCAACAGCAGCGGCGTTGACAGCAGCAACCGGGCCCGCTGATCCAGAACCGCGAGGAGCAGCCGGCGTGACGCACCGGCGGCGCTGACCAGGGCGGCGAGCATGACATCGGTATCGCAAACGATCCGCAGGACCATGATGGCACATATGATATCATACAAAACGGGTCCAGGGTCGTGGCAACCCGCCCGCGCATGGAGCGTGCCGGGGAACTGAGCTATCACCGCACCTCAAGCGTCCGTTCCCGCAGGAGAACCGCGTGAAACTCGCCACCTGGAACGTCAACTCGATCCGCCAGCGGGAGGGGCATGTGCGGCGCTGGCTCGGGCGGGTGCAGCCCGACGTGTTGCTGTTGCAGGAAATCAAGTGCGAGACCGCCGCTTTCCCGGCGCTGGCGTTCGCCGATCTCGGCTATCGCGCGGCGGTGGTCGGGCAGAAGGCGTATAACGGCGTCGCCGCGCTGTGCCGCTGCCCGTTCGAGGTGACGCAGACCGCGCTCCCCGGCCTGCCGCCGGACGATGCGCAGGCGCGCTACATCGAACTCGCGGCCGGGGACATGCGGATCGCCGGCATCTACCTGCCGAACGGCAATTCCGGCGGCCCGGCCGGCTTCGCCTACAAGCTCGCCTGGATGGACGCGCTGGCGGCGCGCGCCGAGGCGCTGCTGGCGGAGGATACGCCGCTGGTGATCGCGGGCGACTTCAATGTCTGCCCGACCGACGCGGACCTTTCGCCCGGCGCCCTGCCGCCGGGGGACGCGCTGGTGCATCCGGACAGCCGCGCGCGGTTCCGCCGGCTGCTCTGGCTCGGCCTGACCGACGCGGTGCGCGCGCTGCACCCGGACACGAAACTGTGGACGTTCTGGGATTACCAGGCCGCCGCGTGGCCGCGCGACATCGGGCTGCGCATCGACCATGCGCTGCTGTCGCCGACGCTCGCCGAGCGCCTGACCGCGGCGATGCCCGACCGGCAGGAGCGCGGCGAGGATGCGCCGTCCGACCACGTGCCGGTGCTGGTCGAGATCGATTGAAGGGCGCAGCGCAACTCTCCCTCTCCGCCCCAGCGGGGCGGAGAGGGAACCAGGCCGCGCGCTTTCGCGCTTCGGGGCGACGGCTACTCCGCCGCTTCGGCGTAAGCGGATAGCGGCGCGCAGGTGCAGACCAGGTTGCGGTCCCCGTACACATTGTCCACCCGCGCCACCGGCGGCCAGTATTTCGCCGCCGCGACCCAGGGCAGCGGGAACGCGGCGACGGCGCGCGCATAGGCGTGCGGCCAGTGCTCCACCGCCAGCGCCTGCGCGGTGTGCGGCGCCGCCTTCAGCGGGTTGTCGTCGCGCGGCCAGTCGCCGCGCGCGACCGCCGCGATCTCCCCGGCGATCGCGGCCATCGCGGCGATGAAGCGGTCGAGTTCGTCCTTCGGCTCGCTCTCGGTCGGTTCCACCATCAGCGTGCCGGGCACCGGCCAACTCATGGTCGGGGCGTGGAAGCCGTAATCCTGCAACCGCTTGGCGATGTCCTCGACGGTGATGCCGGCCGACTGCTGGAAGCCGCGGCAATCCAGGATGCATTCATGCGCGACGAAGCCGCCGGGGCCGGCATACAGCACCGGGAACTGCACGCGCAGG